>CAJMQQ010000068.1 GCA_905215625.1 uncultured bacterium | reverse complement strand
CGGTAACTGCCACTACAAACAGGACGATTAAAATAATAGTGCTGAAAAATGCGAATAAAAATGTAGAATCCATAATGCCCTCCAATCAATTGTGCTGCGGTTTTTATATTTCTGTTATTATATCACAGAATTTGTTATATGAAAAGATTGAAAAACAAAAAAGATGATGTTATAATAAGTAGTAATGATTACTACTTGATACAGAATCAGGTTATAAATAATGTTGGAGGCATAACCATGACTTATAAGATTATTGGCGACAGCTGTTTGGATTTACCGAAAGAATTAAAAAACGACCCGCATTTTCAAATGATTCCATTAACCCTTCAGGTTGGCAGCGCATCCGTTGTTGATGATGAAACGTTTGACCAGAAACAGTTCCTGGAACTGGTAGCGGCCTGCCCGGAATGCCCTAAGACAGCCTGCCCGTCTCCAGAGAGCTTTAAGGAGGCCTATGAATGCGATGCAGATAATATTTATGTAATTACGTTGTCTGAGCATTTGAGCGGCACATATAATGCAGCGCGCTTGGGAATGGAGCTGTATTATGAGGAACATGGCCATGATAAAAAGATTCTGGTAATGGGTTCTGACTCTGCTTCTGCAGGACAGTTAAACCAGGCTTTATATATTCAGGAACTTTGCGAGGCCGGATTGTCTTTTGAAGAGATTTCTGAAAAAGCAGAAACTTTTAAGAATCAGATGAAGACCTATTTTGTTCTGGAAACGTTAGACATTCTCCGTAAAAACGGCCGATTATCCGGACTTCAGGCCTTTTTTGCCACTACATTAAATATTAAACCAATCATGGGCGGAGATAAGGGCCATATTGTAAAACTGGATCAGGCCAGAGGCATGAATAAAGCTTTGCAGCGTATGTGCGATATTGCGGCAAAGGAATCAGGAGAGACCAGTGAAAAGACGCTGGTAATTGCCCACTGCAACAATAAAGCCAGGGCAGAACTGGTAAAAGCAGAGATGGAAAAAAGAGGTGCGTTTAAACGGATTGTCATTACAGAGACGGCTGGCGTGGCGACTGTTTATGCAGCAGACGGCGGAATTGTAATGGCATTATAAAGGAAACGTATGAATAAAAGCAGAAAGAGACGGCGGAAATTTTTGTGGTTCCCTGTTGCTGCAGGAGCTGCGGCGATTGCACTTTTGACAACCGGCTTTATCAAAATAACTGCCGGAAGCGCTCATGAACTAGAATACATGGCGAAGGAAACGGAATCTGAAAAAGAAACCGTATCAGAGATTACAATTGTGACAAAGGAAACTGCAGGGACTGACCGTGAAGCGAAAAATTTAGAACTTCCAGCAGAAGAGAATACAGAAAACCAGACGGCAGAACTTATATTTGCAGGGGATATTCTGCTGTCGGATCATGTGCTGGCAGCCTATGAACGAGGCGGCGGCATTGTCGGAGTAGTAGGCCCCGGTTTCTTAGAAGAAATCCAGAACGCAGATGTTTTTATGGCAAATGAAGAGTTTCCGTTCAGCAGCCGCGGGGAAAAGGCGCCGGATAAGCAGTATACATTCCGGCTGCCGCCGGAAAAAGTTTCCATGTTCCATGAGATGGGAATCGATATTGTCACTCTGGCAAACAATCACGCTCTGGATTTTGGCACAGATGCGCTTCTTGACACCTGCAGAACCTTGGACGACGCGGGGATTCTCAGAGTAGGGGCGGGAAACCTTGAGGAAGCGAAACGCTGGCAGACCATAGAAGCTGGAGGAAAACGGATTGGCTTTCTGGGAGCGACCAGAGTAATACCAGTGGCAGACTGGGCGGCTACGGCATACAGTCCGGGAATGCTTGCAACCTATGACCCGGCGATGCTGTTGGATCAGATCCGGGCAGCGAAGGCTGTTAATGATTATGTAGTTGTATACGTTCACTGGGGAGTGGAAAGAGAGGAATTCCCAAAAGATTACCAAAAGGACCTGGGGCGCCAGTACATTGACGCAGGCGCGGATCTGGTTATCGGAAGCCATCCTCATGTACTTCAGGGAATTGAATACTACAAAGGAAAACCGATTGTATACAGTCTGGGAAACTTTGTTTTTGGAAGCTCGATTCCAAAGACCATGCTTTTGAAGGTGCAGCTGGAGGGAGATGAGGCGGTTCTTACCGTTCTTCCAGGCGTTTCGTCAGCAGGATATACCAGAGAATTGACAGATGAAAGAGAAAAACAGGAATTTTACCAGTATCTGGAAGGAATTTCCCAGGTCGGGATTGATGAGGATGGAAGGATAATTCCAGAACCAGTACCCGAGTCATAAATTAAAGGCAGGATGTTTCAATCCTGCCTTTGTGCAGTCAGAAACAAATGGCAATTTATGTATGTAGTGTAAAAGGATTGGTGGAAGAATGGCTGCTGCATAGGCAGAAAGTAATAAAAATCCTGGTTATAGAAAAATCTACTTGATAAATTTAAAAAATAGGCTATAATAAATAACAAGCGCAAATGAATAGTTATGCATTATTAATGTATACCTATTGAATAAAGTGTTATCGAGGAGGAGATTTATTATGAAGAAGAAAGTAGTAGCAGTCGCTTTAGCAGCTTGTATGGCAGCATCCTTAGCAGCCTGCGGAAGTTCTGACAGTGCTGCAACCACTGCAGCAAGCGCAGCTGAGAGCACAGAAGCAAAAGCAGAAGACACCACCGCAGCAGAAGAGACCACCGCAGAAGAGGCCAAGGCAGATGAAACGGAAGCAGCAGGCGGCGTACTGGTAATGGCAACTAACGCAGAGTTTGAACCATGGGAATACTATGAAGGCAGCGAGATTGTCGGAATCGATGTGGAGATTGCGCAGGCAATTGCAGATAAACTGGGTATGGAATTAGAAGTAGAAGATATGGCATTTGATTCCATCATTCCTGCAGTTACTTCCGGAAAGGCAGATTTCGGCGCGGCTGGTATGACCGTAGATGAGACCAGAAAGAAATCTGTAGATTTTACTGATACTTATGCAAATGCATCCCAGGTAATCATTGTAAAAGAAGATAGTGAGATTACCGGTTCTGCAGATCTGGCAGACAAGAAGATTGGCGTTCAGTTAGGTACCACCGGCGACCTGCTTTCCAGCGAACTGGCAGGTGACGAGAACGTAGAGCGTTATAACAAGGGATTTGAGGCAGTTCAGGCTTTACTTCAGGGCAAGATTGATGCAGTTGTTATCGACAGCGCTCCTGCAAAAGTATTCGTTGAGCAGAGTGAGGGCTTAAAACTCTGTGACGAAGCAATGAGCCAGGAAGAATATGCGATTGCAGTAAAGAAGGGCAATACCGAGATGCTGGATAAGATCAACGGCGCTCTGAAAGAATTAAAAGAAGACGGCACTATTGATGAGATTATCAACAAATACATTCCGGCTGAATAATCAGACCGGTCTAAGAGGATGAATACCGATGTGGAAAAATTTCTGTGACACATTTTATTTGAATTTTATTGAAGAAGACCGCTGGCGTTATATTGCGGACGGACTGGTCGTTACCTTGAAGATTACGCTGATGGCGTTAATTCTGGGAATTATTATCGGATTAGTTGTGGGAATTATCCGTACTACTTATGAAAAAACCCGCAAATTAAAGGTGCTGAATTTCTTCTGTACCATATACCTGACTGTAATCCGAGGTACGCCGGTTGTAGTTCAGCTTTTAATCATGTACTTTGTTATTTTTGGAAATTCCAGAATTGACAAGCTTCCAGTAGCGGTTCTGGCATTCGGCATCAACTCCGGTGCCTATGTAGCAGAAATTTTCCGCAGCGGCATTAACTCAGTAGAGGCAGGGCAGATGGAGGCAGGACGCAGTCTGGGCTTTAATTATCTGGATACCATGCGTTATATTATTCTGCCCCAGGCCTTAAAAAATGTACTGCCTACCTTGTGCAATGAGTTTATTGCATTATTAAAAGAAACTTCGGTTGCAGGCTATATTGCCCTGCAGGATTTGACTAAGGGCGGCGATATCATCCGAAGCCGTACTTACTCGGCCTTTATGCCGTTAATTGCAGTAGCATTAATTTATCTGATACTGGTAATGATTCTGAGCCGTCTGGTAGGACTGTTGGAAAGGAGGCTGAGACGCAGTGAGCGCTAATCAAGAAAACGCATTAATCCAGGTGAGAAATCTGGGCAAAAGTTTTGGAGATTTAAAAGTTCTCCAGGGCATTACCGTAGACATTCATCAGGGAGATGTAGTCTGTGTGATCGGCCCGTCCGGTTCCGGAAAGAGTACCTTTCTGCGTTGTCTCAACCGTCTGGAAGAAGCGACAGAGGGAAGTATTTTCTTTGACGGAGAGGACATTGTTGATCCTAAAACAGATATTGACAAACATCGTCAGAAGATGGGAATGGTATTCCAGCAGTTTAACCTGTTCCCCCATATGACCATTTTGAAAAATATGACCCTGGCTCCAGTAAAACTCCAGGGAATGGCCCAGGCAGAGGCAGACACCCAGGCAATGAAGCTTTTAGAGCGGGTTGGCCTGGCAGATAGAGCCAATGCTTATCCGGCACAGTTGTCCGGCGGACAGAAGCAGAGAATTGCCATTGTTCGTGCATTGATGATGAAACCGGAAGTGATGCTGTTTGATGAGCCGACTTCTGCTCTGGATCCGGAAATGGTTGGAGAAGTTTTGGGCGTTATGAGGGAACTGGCAGAAGAAAAAATGACCATGGTGGTAGTAACCCATGAGATGGGATTTGCCAGAGAAGTGGCTAACCGGGTTATGTTTATGGACGGCGGCAATTTCGTAGAAGAAGGAAGTCCGGAAGAATTATTCGGAAATCCGAAAAATGAGAGATTAAAACTGTTTTTAAGCAAGGTATTGTAAATAAGAAGAAAAGCGGCCGCTGGCCGCTTTTTCAATACTTAAATTCCGCGTCTGATTCCATCAAATCAATTAATTTCTGTTCATCTTCAATAACAAGTGCCCTGCCGGATTTCTTTAAATATCCCAGCTGCTTTAATTTTGCCATGATGCGGGAAACGGTAACCGGATGACATCCCAAATATCGTGCTAGTTCTTCATAGGTATAGAATTTAGGGACAATAGGCTTTTCTCCCGGCTCTTTGTGACAGACAGAGAGCAGAAGCTGGCACAGGGCGGTAACCAGGGTTTCTTCATGCATATAGTGAAAATGATTTAGTGCTTCCGAATAGTTATCTGCAAGGGTCTGGATGAAAAATAAATTAAAGGCGCTATCGTTATGAATGAGGTAGAGAAACTTTTCATAGTTAATCTGATACAGCACGCATGGAGTTTTGGTCATAATAGACACATTAAAACCAGACTGAAAAAAAGATTTTTTTCCAGGGGTGGTCATCAGGTGGTTAAAACCGACCAGACGTCTAGCGTGAAAATACAGATAAATATTTTCATCCCCGTGCCTGGTCAGGCTGTTCAGGGAACAGATTCCTTCATCTAACAGATAAACGCAGGCCTCCGGATCTTCAGGAGCGTGGAGCTTCAGATAATAACCCTTGTTCACTTCAAGTTTTGTCCCGTTTTTTTTTAGCAAGTCCCAAAAGCTGTAATCCATGTTAAACTCCTTTGTAATAATCTCTAGACATTGTATCACAATATAAACAAAAAATCTACAAATATAACACAGGTTATATTTTGAAATACATTTTTATGGTACAATTAGACAAAGTTATATATTTAACAATCACTTATAGAAAAGGGGTAAATGAGATGGCTAACACAGTCGACAAACAAGAGAGAATGTTAACAATTCATTCACTCATTGGCGTGGGTATCATGATTTTCTTCCGTTACCTGCCCATCAGTCTTCCGGAAGTAACGCCGGTTGGTATGGAAGTCCTGGGTATCTTCCTGGGCACATTGTATCTTTGGACTTTTGCAGATCCGATTTGGGGAAGTATCCTCTCTATTGGTATGCTTGGTTTCTCCCATTATGGCACGATGAATGAGGTTCTGGCACAGGCATTCGGTGCGCCGGTAACGGTACAGGTTCTGTTCATGCTGATTATGTCTGGTGGTCTTGCATACTATAAGATTAGTGCATACTTAGGCAGATTCTTCCTGACCAGAAAGTTTACCAATGGCAAGCCATGGCTGTTCCTTGGCGTTCTCTGTGTAGGATGTTATTTTATCGCTGGTTTTATTAATGCATTTACTCCGATTTTTGTATTGTGGCCAGTTCTGTACGGAATTTTTGATGATGTAGGTTATAAGAAAGGCGATGCATTCCCAAGAGTTGCACTTACCATGATTGTTATCGCTTCCTTAATTGGTTTCCCAATGGCTCCATTCGCACAGAATGGTCTGGCTCTGCTCAGCAACTTTGAAAAGATTACTGCAGAGATGCCTGGCGGCCCGATTATCGTAAACAGCGGCGCTTATCTGGCAACAGCTATTATTCTGGGTATGGTTATGATTGCAGTTGCAATTTTATTCTGCAAATTTGTACTTCGTCCAGACGTTTCCAAGATGAAGAACTTTAATGTAGAAACTTTTGCAAAGAATCCGCTGCCTCCAATGAGTCTGCAGCAGAAGTTATACTGCGGAGGATTTATTGTTGTTATTTTAGGATTAATGCTTCCGTCCCTGTTCCCAACCCTTCCGCTGATGTCTACCTTAAAGCCGGCTGTATACGGTATCGCAATGACAGTAGCAGCACTGATGGCAGCAATCCATATTAAGGGACAGCCAATCTTAGACATCCCGAAGGTATTGGCAAATAATGTAAGCTGGGGTTCTTACTTCATTATTATGGCAGCAGTATTTTTAGGAAGCGTATTAACCAATCCGTCTACTGGTGTTTCCGCATTCCTGGCATATGTACTTTCCCCGATTTTCCAGGGAATGTCCCCAGTTGTATTTATTGTTCTGATTCTGGGCTTAGGCGGTATCTTAACCAATATCTGCAACAGCTTGGTTATCGGTATGATTTTACAGCCGATTATTATGACCTACTGTATTCAGACCGGTGCTGATGCAAGGCCGATCGTAACTCTGATGATTCAGTTCGTACTGTTATCTGCAGCAGTTACTCCGGCAGCTTCTCCGTTTGCTGCAATCCTGCACAGCAACAAGGAGTGGATTCCAACCAAGTATGTATATCAGTACACTCTGCCAATCGTTCTTCTGGAAATGGCAATTATGCTGCTTGTAGGTATTCCGCTGACCAGTATTTTAATGTAATTACGAATTAGAAAAAGTTTGCTGTAGGGGATTCTGTAAGGATCCTCTACAGCTGTTAGATAAGAAAGGAGATTGATAACGATGGCACAGTATGATGTAGTGATTATTGGTGCCGGTCCGGCAGGCATGACGGCTGCTATTTATGCAGCAAGAGCAGATATGAATGTTCTGATGCTGGATAAGCTGGCTCCAGGCGGACAGATTATTAATACCAATGAGATACAGAATTACACTGGCGTAGGTACGGTAAATGGCGCTGAACTGGCATATCAGATGTTTGAACATACACAGCAGTTTGACACCATTACATTTGATTATGCAACTGTAAAGGAAGTAAAAGACAACGGCGCTGAAAAAGTAGTCGTATGCGAAGAGGACGGTAAGGAATTTACAACAAAATCCGTAATTCTTGCAACCGGTACACAGCCCAGATGCCTGGGCATTCCGGGAGAGGACAAGTTTAGGGGCAACGGCGTAAGCTGGTGTGCAATCTGCGACGGCGCCCAGTACCGCGACAGAGACGTAGTAGTCATTGGCGGCGGAAACTCTGCTGTTGAGGAATCTATTTTCCTGGCAGGCATGGTCAAATCCCTGACCATCGTTACCATGTTTGATCTGACAGCAGATCCGATTGCATGCGATAAGCTTCGGGCAATGGAAAATGTAACTATTTATCCATATCAGGATATTCTGGAAATCACAGGCGATACCAAAGTAGAAGGAGTTCACTTTAAATCCACTCAGAATGGAGAGGAACATACAGTTCAGTGCGACGGCGTATTTGAATATATCGGTTTAACCCCTACCACAGACTGCTTTAAAGACCTGGGCGTATTAAATAAATTCGGATATGTGGAAGTAGATGAGCATATGGCAACGAAAGTTCCGGGTATTTTCGGAGCTGGTGACTGTGTAACCAAGAATCTGCGTCAGGTTATTACAGCCTGTGCAGACGGTGCAATTGCTGCTCAGGAAGCATCCCATTACGTTAAAAATTTATAATTAAGGAGGAGAAGTACGATGTTAAAAGAAGTAAACAGTGCAGAGTTTAAGGAGCTGGCTGATAAGGGCCTGGTTCTGGCTGACTTTTTCTCTACTACCTGCGGCCCATGCAAAATGCTGGGATTTGTATTAAAGGATGTAGAAAAAGAGTTCGGTGATGATTTAACCATTTTAAAAGTAGATTTTGACCAGAACAAAGAATTAACCGCTGAATACGGTGTAGCAGGATATCCGACTTTAATTCTGTTAAAGGATGGAACTGAAGTAAAACGTCTTCAGGGATTACAGCAGAAGCCGGTTATTGTAAATATGGTAAAGGAAAATATGTAAGAACTATATTCCAAAAGCAAAAACAAATAATGGAGGAAAAAGAAATGGGCGTTAATTACATCTATGAGGATCATTTAATTGATCGGCAGTATGAAGCAGAGCAGGCTATGTTAAAGGAGTTTGAGGCAGGAAATTACACCATTCAGAATCCTTTAGTAAAGTACAATCTGTACATCATCAGCCCTCTTTCTGCAGTTGTATGTTTTGAGACAGAAGAGGAAACGGCGGTTACAATTACAGTATTAGGAAAGACCAAAGAAGCAAACATGAGCCATACCTTCCCGAAGGCAAAGAAGCATGTGCTTCCAGTTGTAGGTCTGTATTCCAACTACTCCAACAAGGTAGAGATTCGCGCATACCGCGGCGAATCCAATGTGATTACCATTGACGTTCCAGACGTATACGAGGGTAAGGAAGCAATCCATTACATGGATACCACTCCGGAATATTTACAGGACAATGTAATTTTAGTATCTCCGGCTGGAGAAGATCTGGCTTCTGCATTTGACTACGCAGGTGATGCAAGATGGCACATGAACGTACCTTGCGTATTCGACGTAAAGAGACTGAAAAACGGCAACCTGATTATGGGTTCCAGCCGTCTGATCAAGATGCCTTACTATATGTCCGGACTTTATGAGATCAGCCCTTGCGGAAAGATTTACAAAGAATTCCGTGTACCAGGCGGTTATCACCATGATGAATTCGAAATGGAAGACGGCAACCTTCTGTGTCTGACAGATGATCTGGAAAGCGATACCGTTGAAGACAAGTGCGTTCTGTTAGACAGAAACACTGGTGAGATCTTAAAGACCTGGGATTACAAGAAGTTTTTAGATCCAAAGACAGTAAGCCGTTCTGGCAGCTGGTCTGATGAAGACTGGTTCCATAACAATGCAGTATGGTATGACAAGAATACCAATTCTTTAACCTTCTCCGGCCGTCATATTGACAGTATGGTAAATATCGACTTTGAGACTGGTGAATTAAACTGGATTATCGGTGATCCGGCTGGCTGGCCTCAGGAGATGGTAGACAAGTATTTCTTCAAGCCAATTGGCAACAACTTTGGATGGCAGTATGAGCAGCACGCAAACGTGATTACACCAAACGGTGACGTAATGTGCTTTGACAACCATCACTACGGCTGCAAGCAGGTTGACCGTCCTGCAAAAGAATTAAAGGCAAAAGACAACTACTCCAGAGGCGTTCGTTACCGCATCAACACAAAGGATATGACCATTGAGCAGGTTTGGGAATATGGCAAGGACAAGGGCGCTGAGTTCTTCTCTCCATATATCTGTAACGTAGAATACTACAATGAAGGCCATTACATGGTACATTCCGGCGGTATTGCATATGACAAGGAAGGCAATCCATCTGAAGCACTTGGAGCATTTGCAAAGGATATGGGCGGCGAGCTTCACAGCATTACCGTTGAAGTATGCGATAACAAGAAGATGCTGGAAATGGACTGCCCAGGCAACTACTACCGTGGCGAGAAGCTGAAACTGTACAGCGACGGCATCAACTTAGAGTTAGGCAAGGGCCAGATCTTAGGCGTTATGGGCCATACCAAGGAATTTGAGACTGATATTCCAATGGAAAGCTGCGGCGAACTGCTTCCAGAAAGCTGCAATGCAAGAATCGTAGAAGAAGTAGACCGGTTCACCTTCTACTCCAGATTTGAAAGAGGCCAGATGGTTATGATGCTGTTAGAGCAGGGCGAGGAAGTTCACAGATACTTCATCTCTACTACAGCAGTTGCTTACCTGGCAATGTGCTGCGGTACCTTCCTGGATTCCGACGAGCGCAATACCAGAACCAGTGTAAATAAGGCTGGATTAAAGGGTACTTATGACGTAAGAGTGATTGTAGACGATAAGAAGTACGAGACTGGAGTTCAGATTCACTGCTAATACATAATAATCCGAAACGATTGCGGGACTCCCAGACCGGGGGTCCCGGATCATATTATTCGTAAGACAGGAGAATAAAAAATGGGCGTGTTATTTAAAGAAATCGATCATATTATAGAGCGCCAGTATGCAGCAGAGCAGGCATTTCTGGCAGATTACAAAAAGGAACCCCATACCATTGAAAATCCATTTGTGGTAGTAAATCCTTATATTATTGCGCCTTTAACGGCACTGGTAATGTTTGAGGCTGAAAAGCCTGCCTTTGCAAAGGTAACCGTAAAGGGAAAAGAGGCAGCAGGAGACTATATGTACCGTCCTGCCAGCGATATGCATCACATGGTGCTTCCGATTTATGGATTATATCCAGAGTATGAGAACACTGTGGTTATCGAACTGAGCACCGGCGAAACCAAGGAATTAAAGATCCAGACGGAAGCCCGTCCGGAAAAGCTGCATAAGCCAACCAGCATTGAAACTACTCCGGAATATTTCGGGGACAACGTGATGTTTGTAAGTCCTACCTCTCCGGCTCTGACTGCTGCATATGACTATGCAGGAGATGCCAGATGGTATAATACCTTAAATCTGGCTTTTGACTTAAAGAGAGCCAGAAATGGCCGCCTTTTGGTTGGTACTGACCGTCTGGTTGCACCGCCATATCATACTACCGGTATCTACGAGATGGGAATGATTGGCAAGATTTACAAAGAATTCCGGATTCCGGGCGGATATCACCATGATGAGTGGGAAATGGAAAATGGAAATATCCTGATTTTAAGCCAGATTCTGGAGAGAGGAACGGTTGAAGATTACTGCGTTATGGTTGACCGGGAGACTGGTGAGATTTTAAAGACCTGGGATCATCAGGATGTACTTCCTGTGTATCCTGTAGGCGGTTCCGGCAGTCAGGACGCTCACGACTGGTTCCACAACAATGCAGTATGGTATGATAAGAAAACCAATTCCTTAACCTTCTCCGGCCGTCATCAGGATGCGATTATCAACCGCGATTTTGAGACTGGTAAGTTAAACTGGATCATCGGTGACCCGGAGGGATGGCCGGAAGATATGCAGAAGTATTTCTTTAAGCCGGTAGGAGATGAGTTTGACTGGCAGTATGAACAGCATGCATGTATGGTTCTGCCAAACGGCGACATTATGTGCTTTGACAACGGCCATTACAGATCCAAAGTAAAAGAAAAATACATTCCTGCAAAGGACAACTTCTCCAGAGGCGTAATTTACCGCATCAATACCGATGATATGACCATCCGCCAGGTATGGCAGTACGGCAAGGAGCGGGGAGCAGAATTTTTCTCCTGCTATATCTGCAATTGTGAATACTATGAGGAAGGCCACTATCTGGTGCATTCCGGCGGTATCGGCCAGAGAGGCGACGAATACTTAAACTTCCCGGGAGCAGCCCTTACCGATGAGATTGAAAGCGGAGAAGTAAAACTGAGTTCCATTACCGTTGAAGTAAAGAACGATAACGTTCTGTATGAGATGCATCTTCCGGCAAACTACTATCGTGCTGAGAAACTTCATCTGTATGATGAGAATGACCGAGTAACCTTTGGAAAAGGCCAGCTGTTAGGCCATATTACTTCTACAGAAGAATTTATGACCGAAGCTCCGGCAGAGCCGGCAGGCATGATTCCGGATGAATACAAGGCAAAAATTGCAAAAGAAGCAGACAGAATTGTATTTAAGGCAAGCTTTGAAAAGGGTACTCTGGTTATGCTGAATTTAGAAGGCAAAAACGGCACTCCGACCCGTCATTATTTTGTTCCGACTACCAAGCGTCCATTCCTGGCAATGTGCGTAGGAACGTTTTTGGAGCATGATGCAAGAGCAGTAGAATTCCCAATTGGAACAGAGAATATTCCTGGCGAATATGAAATTACTGTGACAGTAGACGACAAGAAATATGAGACTGGAGTTACTGTTCTTGTATAAAAAAAGGGGAATTTGGCGGTTATGTATAGACACGACTGCTAAAGTCATGTTATAATTAACAAGGATAACAAAAAGCCTGCCGCAGCTTCTAAATGCGGCAGGTCATAAAATGTTATGTTAAATTTTTTATATATACGATAAAAGGAGGATAACTCAATGGGCTACAAAGTAAGCTTTGA
>CAJMQQ010000067.1 GCA_905215625.1 uncultured bacterium | reverse complement strand
CATGGAATCCGGCCTTGACACAAACCATCAGCGAAAAGTCACCCGAACTTATATTCAATTTTCCTTTAAGGGAAGGGAACTTCTTCAGTCTCTGGTTGTGGCAGGAATGATGTTTCCGGTGTTTTCTACCATTATTCCTGTATTTACTATGCTCAATTCCTGGCATCTGGTCAATACCGACAATCTGCTTAAGTCCCTGATGGCGGTGGCGCTGCCCCAGATTGCAGGCAACCTGTCTTTTGCTATTGTGGTGTTAAGCGGCTACATCAAGGCTCTTCCTATCGAACTGGAAGAATCTGCTTATCTGGAAGGGTGCAATACATTTCAGATTTTTTCAAAAATTATTGTTCCGTTGGCAAAACCGTCTTTTGCAACGGTAGCAATCTTTTCATTTCTTTGGAGTTATAATGATTTGTTTACACAGATGTTCCTGCTTAGGCTGCCGGAACAAAGAGCAATTACCCGTCTGTTAAACGAACTGACCGCTATGGAGGGAACCAACTATGGACTGATGGCGGCAGCAGTTGCACTTGTAGTAATACCGGTAATTATAGTATACTGTATCTTACAGAAGTATATTATAAAAGGAATGACAGCGGGGGCTATCAAGGGGTAAAAGCATATGTATAAAGTAGTGGTTGTAGACGATGAACCGATTATTGTGGAAGGTATGACCAGAACTATGGACTGGGGAAAATGGAATTGTGAAGTGGTTTCAGCAGCTTACAGCGGCCAGGAGGGGATGGACGCTGTAAGGGAATACAGACCCAATATCCTGTTTACAGACATTTCCATGCCTGGGTTAGACGGTTTATCCATGATTGCAGGTTTGAAATCGGAATTTGAAGATATGGAAATCAGTATTCTGACTGGATATCGGGATTTTGACTATGCCCAGAGGGCGATCCAGCTTGGAGTAACCAGATTTCTTTTAAAGCCTTCCAATATGGAAGAGCTGGAAGAGGCAGTCAGCAAAATGGTTTCTAATTTGAAAAGGAAACAAATTCCTGATTCCAGCGGTCAGTCAGCCAACAGCTTTATTGTCAATCATGCGCTTCAATATATGGAAGATCATTATGCGGAAAAACTTACATTAACAGAACTTGCAGATAATATGTACGTAAGCCAATGGCATTTAAGCAAGCTTTTGAATAAACATACGGAGAAAAATTTTTCTGAGCTTCTCAATGAAATCAGAATCCGGAAGGCGAAAGAATTTTTAAAAGATATGTCTTTCCGGGTGGGAGATGTGGCAGAAATGGTAGGATTTCTGGATATTGCTCATTTCTCCAGGGTTTTTAAAAAGATTACCGGAATGTCGGCAAACGAATACCGCAACCAGTTGGGGTAAAGGGAAAGTGCCATCGGAAGCATGGCAGCAATCGTTTCTTTGTTCGGCTGTTCCAGTTTTACTTCAAAGGGAATGCCGCCTTCACGAAGCGCCTGCCGTATAAAGATGGTGAATGCCGTAGTCAGGTTCATGCCAAGTTCATTAAACAGTGCGTCGGCCTGCGCTTTCAAATCTGCATCCATGCGAATACTGATATTTGCAGTATTTCCATCCCTACAGAAGAATAGCTCCCAGCGTTCCGTTCTGAATAATTAGGGTTGACAAATGTTAAAAACCCCGATATTATTAGGAAGAATCAATTTATTTTCAGAAAAGGTTATGAGGAAGAGGAGTACATTTGCAGACCCTGGCAGAGAGGACGGCCCACTGGCTGGAAGGCAGTCTGAGGAAGAGTAGATGGAAGGTAGCTTCTGAACCGGAGTTCTCAACGAATCAACGTCTGATAACAGGCCTGTTCGGTAGGGATTCCCGCAGGGCCAGCGTTATAGGGTCTAAGAGATTGCCGGCAGCAGGCTTTTTCAGGCCAAAAAGCTGGCAGAAAAAAGGTGGTACCGCGATAATTCGCCCTTTGCATATCCAATATGCAGAGGGTTCTTTTATTTCATAGGAGTTTCAGGAGGAAAAAATGCTTCGATTACGTCCATTCAAACCAGCAGATGGAGAATATCTGGTAAAGTGGTTTGACAATGAAGAGATGTTTACAAAATGGAGTGCAGGACAGTTTTCCTATCCATTGACAAGACAGCAGGTAAATGATTATTGCAGAAAATGGGAAGAGGACAGCAATGGCTGGCCCATGGCTGCGGCAGATGAAACTGGCAGGGTAGTGGGTCATCTTCTGATGCGGAATATGGATTATCAGGAAAACAGTATCTTTTTTGGATTTATCGTGGTGGATCCGTCCATCCGGGGAAAAGGATACGGAAAAGAGATGCTTTCCCTGGCTTTGCGGTATGCGTTTACGATTTTGAAAGCAGATACCGTAAGACTGAGGGTATTTGCTAACAATCCAGGAGCCAAAGCCTGCTATGAAGCAGTCGGATTCCAGGAGGAACAATTTATAAAAGAGGCTTTCTCTTACCAGGGAGAAAAATGGGACAACTATCAGATGGCTGCAAAACGGTCAGAGGTTCTTTTGTAAAAGGAGAATTTAAAATGAAGCAGTTGAAACCGGCAAGAAAAGAAAAGCAGACCAGCTGCGATACCTGCGTTAACTATACGTATGATGAAGACTATGGGTATTACATCTGTGAAGCGGATTTGGACGAAGATGAAATGGCCAGATTTTTAAGCAGTTCCAATTTTGCCTGTCCGTATTACCAGTTAGATGATGAATACCGGATCGTCCGCAGACAGATGTAGGAGGATTGAAATGAACGCTTATCCATATGTGGTATTTGACGTAGACGGCACTCTGTTGGATACGGAATATTCCATTATCCGGTCTTTGCAGCGCCTGGTTTTCCAGATGCATGGAACAGAAATTGCCGAAGAAGACCTTCGGTTTTCACTGGGGATTACCGGGGCAGATGCTTTGAAAAGATTGGATATTCCAGACACCGAAGAGAACTTTGCAATCTGGAATCAATTTGCCGACGAAGAAGAACATACGATCAAGGTGTTTGAGAAAATCGAAGAAACTTTGAAAAAGTTAAAAGAAAAAGGGGTTCATCTGGGAGTGATTACCTCCAGAAGCAGAGAAGAGTATGAAAAAGGCGTAATTTCCAGAGGCTTAGGAAAATACTTTGAGATTGCAGTCTGCTGTGACGATACGCAAAAGCATAAGCCAAATCCAGAACCCATGCTGTATTATCTGGAAAAAGCCAAGGCGGATCCAGATCAGGTTCTTTACATCGGAGACAGTATTTACGATATGAAATGTGCAAAAGCGGCTGGGGTAAAGGGAGCGTTGGCGCTGTGGGGATGCAGAAGCAAAGAGTCTATTGAGGCAGATTATTATCTGAAACGTCCAGAAGAAGCGCTGAATCTGGCAGCAGGAACAGAAAAGCAAAAATAGAAAAATAAAAATAGAAAGAAAAAATAAGGAGAAAAGACATGAAAGAATTGGAAAAGAATTATAATCCAGCGGACATTGAAGAACGTCTGTATCAGAAGTGGCTGGACAACAAATATTTCCACGCAGACGCAGAGAGAGGAAAGAGAGAGGGCAAAAAGCCATTTACCATTGTAATGCCGCCGCCAAATATTACCGGACAGCTTCATATGGGACACGCTCTGGATAATACCATGCAGGATATTTTAATCCGCTATAAGAGAATGCAGGGATATGAGGCTTTGTGGCAGCCAGGCACAGACCATGCAGCCATTGCAACAGAAGTAAAAGTAATTGATAAATTAAAAAGCGAAGGCATTGAAAAACACGATCTGGGAAGAGAAGGTTTCTTAGAAAAGGCCTGGGAGTGGAAAGACGAGTACGGCAGCCGGATTGTAAAACAGCTTCACAAGCTGGGCTCTTCCGCTGACTGGGACAGAGAACGCTTCACCATGGATGAGGGATGCTCCAAAGCCGTTTTGGAGGTATTTACCAGACTCTATGAAAAAGGCTATATTTATAAAGGCTCCCGTATCATTAACTGGTGTCCGGTCTGCCAGACTTCTATTTCTGATGCAGAAGTTGAGCACGAAGAGCAGGACGGATTCTTCTGGCACATTAATTATCCGATTGCAGGAGAAGAAGGCCGTTTTGTAGAGATTGCAACCACCAGACCGGAAACCCTGCTGGGCGATACTGCAGTTGCCGTAAACCCGGAAGATGAACGTTACAAAGACTTAATCGGAAAAATGTTAAAACTTCCGCTGACAGACCGGGAAATTCCGGTGATTGCAGATTCTTATGTAGACAAAGAGTTTGGAACTGGATGCGTAAAGATTACGCCTGCTCATGACCCTAATGACTTTGAGGTAGGAAAGCGCCACAATCTGCCGGAAATCTGTATTATGAATGACGATGCTACCATCAGCGTTCCAGGAAAGTATTTTGGCATGGATCGCTACGAGGCCAGAAAAGCCATGGTAGATGATTTGACCGAACAGGGTCTTTTGGTAAAAGTAGTTCCCCATTCTCATAATGTTGGAACCCATGACCGCTGCGGCACAACCGTTGAGCCAATGATTAAGCCTCAGTGGTTTGTAAAAATGGACGAAATGGCAAAACCTGCCATCGAAGCATTAAAGAGCGGCCGTTTGAAATTCGTTCCGGAAAGCTTTGGAAAGACCTATCTGCACTGGCTGGAAGGCATCCGCGACTGGTGTATTTCCAGACAGCTGTGGTGGGGACACCGGATTCCGGCTTATTACTGTGAAGAGTGCGGCGAAATGGTAGTGGCAAAGGAAATGCCTGCGGTCTGCCCAAAATGCGGCTGTACACATTTCAAACAGGATGAAGACACGCTGGATACCTGGTTTTCTTCCGCTTTGTGGCCATTTTCCACACTGGGATGGCCGGATGAGACCAAAGAAATGGACTATTTCTATCCGACTGACGTCTTAGTAACCGGATACGATATTATTTTCTTCTGGGTAATCCGTATGGTATTCTCCGGACTGGAGCAGACCGGAAAAGAGCCGTTCCACACCGTCTTAATCCATGGACTGGTAAGAGATTCCCAGGGACGCAAGATGAGCAAATCCTTAGGAAACGGAATCGATCCTCTGGAAGTAATTGATAAATACGGCGCAGACGCCCTCCGTATGACCTTAATGACCGGAAATGCTCCTGGAAATGATATGCGTTTCTACTGGGAGAGAGTAGAAGCCAGCAGAAACTTTGCAAATAAAGTATGGAATGCTTCCCGTTTCATTATGATGAACCTTGAAAAGGCTCCGGCTGCCAACGTTTCTGCAGAAGACTTAACCATGGCAGATAAGTGGATTCTTTCCAAAGTGAATACCCTGACCAAAGACGTAACCGACAATATGGATAAGTATGAACTGGGAATTGCCCTTCAGAAGGTTTACGACTTTATCTGGGAAGAGTTCTGCGACTGGTACATTGAGATGGTAAAGCCGCGTCTCTGGAATGATAAAGATACCACTAAGGCAGCGGCTATCTGGACGTTAAAGACGGTACTGATTCAGTCCTTAAAACTGCTGCATCCATATATGCCGTTTATTACCGAGGAAATCTTCTGCAACCTTCAGGAAGAGGAGGCATCCATTATGGTTTCCAACTGGCCGGTTTATAAGGACGAGTGGAATTTTGCGGCAGAGGAGACGGCTGTTGAGACCATTAAAGAAGCGGTTCGTGCAATCCGTAACGTGCGTACAACCATGAATGTGCCGCCGAGCAAAAAGGCAAAGGTATTTGTAGTAACCGAAAATCAGGAGGTTGCAGATATTTTTGCCCACAGCAAGGTATTCTTTGCTACCTTAGGCTATGCCAGCGAAGTTATGATTCAGAAGGATAAGAACGGCATTGGAGAAGATGCGGTTTCCGTTGTAATTCCCCACGCAAATATCTATATCCCATTTGCAGAACTGGTAGATATTGAAAAAGAATTAGAACGCCTTCACAAAGAGGAAAAACGTCTGGCAGGGGAACTGGCTCGTGTAAATGGAATGTTAAGCAACGAGAAGTTTGTAAGCAAAGCCCCGGCAGCCAAGATTGAGGAAGAAAAGGCCAAGCTTGCAAAATATACCCAGATGATGGAACAGGTAAAAGAAAGACTGGAACAGTTGGGAAAGTAATCGGGCGTTTAGAGACGAGGAATCAAGTATGACAAGCAGACAGGCAGCGCCTTTTGTAAAATGGGCTGGCGGAAAGAGGCAATTATTACCCCAGATAAAAGAACGGATGCCGGAACATTACAAACGGTATTATGAGCCATTTGTAGGGGGCGGAGCCGTAGTATTGGAACTTCTTCCAAAAGACGCGCTGATAAATGACATTAATCGGGAACTGATTCATACGTACCGGCAGATTCAGACCGATCCGGAAGGATTTCTTGCATCCATCGAAAGGCTGGACGAAGCCATGTGGGAAGATGGAAAGGCCTATTACTATGCCATGCGGGAAAACTATAACCGGAAACTGACAGAGGGAGAACTGGACGAAGAACTAGCCGCATTATTTGTATTTTTAAATAAGCATTGCTTTAACGGCCTTTACCGGGTCAATGCAAAAGGCCTGTTTAATGTCCCTTACAACAACAGCCGACAGAAATCCTGCAGTCGGGAAAATATTCTGGCAGTATCTGAATATTTAAAGACAATTGAGCTTTTAAATGGAGATTTTGAAGATGCGTGCCAGACGGCAGAAGACGGCGACTTTGTATTTATCGACAGTCCTTATGCCCCGTTAAATCCCGTTTCCTTTGAATCTTATACAAAAGAAGGATTTGACATAGAAAGCCATAAAAGGCTGGCCAGATTATTTGATGATCTGACCAGCCGGGGATGTTACTGTATGCTGACCAATCACAATACAGACTTAATTCACGAGCTGTACGATGGAAAAGGCTACCAGATAGATGCAGTAAGCGTAAAGAGGATGATTAATTCCGACGCGGCAAACCGGGTCGGGGAAGAGGTCATTATCTGTAATTTTTAAGGAGCGCAGCATGGACAGCGTTTTAAGCAGGCGGCTTCCCATTTATTATGAGACGCCGGATTGTAAACTGGTGCTGGGAGATTGTTTCCAGGTACTGAAAAAAATAAAACCGGAAACCATAGATATGATTTTTGCAGATCCACCCTATTTTTTAAGCAATAACGGAATTACCTGTCAGGGAGGAAAAATGGTGTCCGTCAATAAAGGTGACTGGGACAAGGCAGACAGCCTGATGGAAAAGCACAGGTTTAACCGACGGTGGATTCGGCTGTGCAGAAAAATCTTAAAGCCGGACGGGAGCATCTGGATTTCCGGAACCCTTCACAATATTTATTCCATTGGGATGGCGTTAGAACAGGAAGGGTTTAAGATTATCAACAACATTACCTGGCAGAAGACCAACCCGCCGCCCAATCTGGCCTGCCGTTGTTTTACCCATTCGACAGAGACCATTTTATGGGCACAGAAGAATGAGAAGACGTCCAGGCATCTCTTTAATTATGAAGTGATGAAAGAACAAAACGGCGGAAAGCAGATGAAAGATGTGTGGGTGGGGAGTCTGACCAGGCCTTCGGAAAAAACGGAAGGAAAGCATCCGACCCAGAAGCCGGAATATCTATTGGAACGGATTGTTCTGGCTTCCACAAAAGAAGGCCAGCTGGTGCTGGATCCATTTTGCGGATCCGGCACAACAGGAGTGGCAGCTTTACGGTATGGAAGGAAGTTTATTGGCATTGAGAACTGTGAAGAATACCTTTCCGTTTCCGAAAAAAGACTGAAAAAAGTATGTACTACGATAGAACACGACTAAAGAAAGCAGAGATGTCCTTGTAGACCAGGCATCTCTCTTTTTCGTTTAAAATCTCATGGCGAAGGCCGGAATACAGTTTGGCAGATACGTTTTTGTAGCCGGCTTTTCTAAGTGTTTCCACAGCTTCCTGAAACTTCTTTTTTGAAACCATGCAGGGATCGTCAGAACCAGACACAAAGAGAACCGGAAGATCTGGTTTTCTGACGGTCCATCCGTTTTTACTGTAGGTCTGCTGTACCAGCCATAAAAGGGATTCGTAGCCATTAAGGGTAAAGGTAAAATTACAGTAAGGACTGGCGTTGTAAGCTTCTACTACGGATCGGTCTTTGGAAATCCAGGCGTGAACGATTCCTTCTGACTGGAACGGTTTTTCAAAAGACGCGGAAAACAACTGGTTTACCAGAGGACTTCTGGCATGGCTGCCTTTTATGCGGGAAAGCAGGCGGACTAGGTGAAGGCCAAATCCGGCCATAGGCTGATTGCTGGGAGAACCGCAGATAACCAGGCCGTCCAAATCCTTTTCGTAATACTTTAAATAGACCCGCGCCGCCAAAGATCCCATACTATGTCCGAAGAGAAAGAGAGGAAGGTCAGGGTATTTTTTCCGGATCATGCAGGTAATCTGATGGAGATCGTTTACCAGGGCCGGCCCTCCGTTGGCATAAAAATAACCCAGATCTTCCATGCTTCGCACGCTTTTTCCATGCCCTCTGTGATCATTTATTACACAGAGAAATCCAAGACCGGCCAGATACTCCATAAAAGGAAGATACCGTTCTTTGTGTTCGCACATACCATGGGCCAGCTGTACGATGGCTTTTGGGTTTTCTGGTACAAGCGCCAGAACATCTAAAACCAGTCCGTCCTGGCGGGAGACCACGGAAAACGTTTTTTGGAAAAATTTATGGGGTTGTGAGTTCATAGAGCATCCTTTCTGGCAGCGAATCTGCCGCTTTCATTTCATCCAGTATACCACGATATGTGGAAATTTGATAGAAAACCTTAATAGAAAATTTCTTGCCTTTCCGTCTTTTCCTTTCTATAATAGAACTACATCGCAATGCAGAAAATTCAAAAAATAGGAGGGCAAAGAATGCGCTATAAGATTGAAGGCGACACACTTCCAGTAGTAATCTGTCAGCTGGAGGCCGGGGAGAAGATGATTACAGAACGGGGATCTATGGCCTGGATGTCCCCGAATATGAAGATGGAGACAGGAAGCAACGGCGGCATTGGAAAGATGTTTGGACGTATGTTTTCGGGAGAAGCGTTGTTCCAGAATATCTATACAGCCCAGGGAGGACAGGGACTGATTGCCTTTGCATCCAGCTTTCCTGGGGCAATTAAAGCCTTTGAGATAGGGCCTGGAAATGAGCTGATTTTACAGAAAAGCGGGTTCTTGGCAGCAGAAAGCGGAGTAGAACTTTCCACCCATTTCCATAAAAAATTTGGCTCCGGACTGTTTGGAGGAGAAGGATTTATCCTTCAGAAATTATCTGGAAGAGGAATTGCATTTGCGGAATTTGACGGCCATGTGGTGGAGTATGAACTGGGAGCAGGCCAGCAGATTATTGTAGACAGCGGATATTTAGCAGCTATGACGGCCAGCTGCCAGATGGATATCCAGATGGTTACAGGAGTGAAAAACGTCCTGTTTGGAGGTGAGGGACTGTTTAATACAGTCATTACCGGACCAGGTCATATCTGGCTGCAGACCATGCCGATTACTAGCGTGGCAGGAGTGCTGATTCCTTATATTCCTACTTCTAATTCCTGATTTTTTGTATGGATAGGCACAGAATTGACGTATTTGGCCGAAAAAGCCCGAAAGAATATGGTTGCACAAAGGTAAGGTCTTATTATATAATTTTATGTGTATTGCAGAAGTACAAAAGGAGAGCATTATGGCAGAATCAATTATTAATTTTGAAGAAGAACTCAGCCGCTTTAAACCCAGTCTGGACGTAGAGGAAATCGCAGACGAGATTGTGAAAAGCGACTTAACGGATATGACCGATATTATGATGGAAATGATTAAGGAAGTCAGGGAATAGCAGGCATGGATTATGTAAAACGGAACCGCCAGATTGCCAACAGTTTTTACAATCTGGGTTTGGAAAAAGCAAATATCAGAGACCTTTCCGGAGCAGTGGACTGCTTAAAAAAGAGTCTCCATTTTGATAAATACCAGATGGATGCCAGAAATCTTTTGGGACTGATTTATTATGAAATGGGAGAAGTGTCTGACGCGTTAGTCCAGTGGGTTATCAGCACCAATCTGCATCCGGCAGACAATCCGGCGGATCGCTATCTGGACGAGATCCAGAGAAAACCAGGACGTCTGGAAGTGGTGGATCAGAATGTAAAAAAGTATAACCAGGCTCTCTGGTATGCCCAGCATGACAGCGATGATCTGGCGATTTTACAGCTGACCAGGGTAGTCGAAGACAATCCTCATTTTGTAAAAGCCCATCTGCTGTTAGCAGCCCTTTATATGTATCACGAAGACTATCCAAAAGCAGGACGATCCTTGTATAAGGTTCTTCAGATTGACCGGAATAATCCAAAAGCACAGTGGTATATGTCTATTGTTAAGAAGAATACCGGCAAGGCGGATGTGGAAAAGCGGAAGCTGAAAAATGCGTTTTCTCATCACCAGATGCAGGATGATGATGTAATTATGCCGCCTACATATAAAGAAAATACAGGATGGCAGAGCATTCTAAACATTCTGGCCGGCCTGGTGTTAGGCGTTATGGTAACGTATTTTCTGATTATGCCGCCTAGTGCGCGGGCCTTAAGCAACAAGCACAACGAGGAGATTATTACCTATAGCCAGAAGTTAAATGAGAAGAACCAGGAGCTGGATGCGCTTCAGGCTTCTTATGAGGAGCTCCAGTCTAAGTCCCAGGATATGGAAAATAAGCTTACTACCATTGAGGGAGATACGGGCCTGGTATTAAAGCAGTATCAGATTATGATTGGTATTTTACAGGCATACCGCAATGAAGATATTATGTCAGTTGCAAAGCAGTATGTGGATCTGGATACCTCTCTGATTACCGACCAGAGCGTTCTGGAAATTGCCAATGCAGTGACTGCCGATATGCAGACGACAGGATATCAGACATTAGAAGATCTGGGGACGACTGCATGGAATTCCGGACAGAAAGAACAGGCCATAGAGTATTATCAGAAAAGTCTGGAGATCAATCCGGACAACCCATCGGCTACTTATCTGTTAGGACGCTTATACCAGGATAAAGGTGATACTGAAAATGCCAGACAGTGCTTCAGCAGGATTATTACCAGCTTTCCGGAAAGCGCTCAGGCTTCCCAGGCAGCATCTGCTATGGGAGAAATGGGACTGCCCACGTCTGCTGCCGGACAGAGCCAGACAGAACCGGCGACGGAGGCTGACGGACAAGGCAGCGGAAACGCTGGTGAATCAGACAGCACCCAGCAGAATACTGGAAATAGTAATTCTTCTGGCAGCAGGGGAGAAACGTCCCGTCAGGAGACCCAGACCCAGCCTCAGACCCAGGCCCAGCCTCAGACCCAGGCCCAGCCTCAGGAGACAGAAGCTGACCAGCCAGAAGAACCAGTTTCGGAAACCGTTCCAGTGAACAATATCAATTAGCAAATAAAGCAGCCCAATCGGGAAGAGAAAAGACATTACGAAAGAAAACCAGATTTCGTGATGTCTTTTTTTGGTGCCAGGCATCCGGAAAATCTGCCAGCGGCAGTTTTTCCTGGTATATTTTTTGGCGAAAATGGAAAAAATAAGCGGAAGGAGATTATCAACATGGAAGTATCATTTCTTTACGAAGCAAAGGAGCAGTGTCTGATCATTCATCTGCCCAAAGAACTGGATCACCACAACTGCCGGAATCTGCGCTATGAAACGGATCTGCTTTTAGCAGAAAACTACATCAATCGGATTATTTTTGATTTTTCCAAAACAGAATTTATGGATTCATCCGGCATCGGAGTCCTGTTAAACCGGTATAAGCAGATGGAACGAAGCGGAGGCCAGGTTCGTCTTTATGGGGCGGGGCCTCAGGTTCACCGGATTCTGACAGTGGCAGGAATTGCCCGCCTGATGCCTAGTTTTGAAACAAAAGAAGCAGCTATCGTCGGTTAGAAAGGGGAGCGGATATGGAGAATAGAAAAGAAGAAACCGAGAAAATCAAAATAGAGGTAGACAGTTTATCCAGCAACGAAGAATTTGCCAGGGTAGTAATTGCTGTTTTTATGAGCAGGATGAATCCCACCCTGGAAGAAATCGACGATGTAAAAACAGCAGTTTCGGAAGCAGTAACCAATGCAGTCATCCATGGCTATCAGGGAGAAAAGGGAACGATTTACATAGAAGCAGAAAGAACAGGAACGCTTCTGACGCTGTCCATACGGGATGAAGGAGTGGGGATTGCAGATTTAAAAAAGGCGATGGAGCCTATGTATACCAGTGATACCACCGGAGAACGTTCCGGAATGGGTTTTTCCTTTATGGAAGCATTTATGGATGAAGTAACGGTAGAGAGCAAACCAGGCCAGGGAACAAAGGTCACCATGAAAAAACGCATAGGCGGGTGAGCGCATGGACGAGACGATGAGATTAATCCGGAAGTCTCACGAAGGGGATAAAGAAGCCAGAGATCGTCTGGTAATGGAAAACGTAGGATTAATCTGGAGCATTGTCCGCCGGTTTTCCGGCAGAGGACATGAGATGGAAGACTTGTTCCAAATTGGAAGCATTGGCCTGATGAAGGCGATTGACAAATTTGATCCCAGTTTTGAAGTACGGTTTTCTACATATGCGGTTCCCATGATTGCAGGAGAGATTAAGCGGTTTTTAAGGGATGACGGAATGATTAAAGTAAGCCGGTCGCTAAAGGAAATGAGCGTTAAAATCCAGGCGGCCAGAGAAGAAATGATAAACACTCTGGGACGGGAACCGACTCTGGAAGAGATTGCTGGAAAGCTGGAAGTCAGCAGAGAAGAAATCGCAGCATCGCTGGAGTCTGGGGCCGAGATCGAATC
>CAJMQQ010000066.1 GCA_905215625.1 uncultured bacterium | reverse complement strand
TTCCATCTTCTTGCCCTTACGGACAAGAAGCATCCCTCGCTTTGCTCGGTCAATTATTATTTGTGTAACTGTGTAATAGTGTATCATATAACAATTTATAAATCAATCTAACGGAATCTGTAACGGTTGAACCATTTTGCTTGGCACATTCGCTGTTTTTTCCGGCCTTCCTCGCTGTACGGCGGTAGGAAACGGATAGACAAGCGTGATTTATCCAGCATATAAGAAACGCCGACAGCCTTATATTGTAGAAGAAACAGCGATACCATTTGTCACATTCCTCACCGCTCAATTTCACAGACAGCATATATAACAGCTTCTTTTCGCAAGGGCGAGGCAAAGGGCAGCTATCAGCGTAAGCGTTTGACCATTGCTTTCCGATATGGACAGCCAAAGATATACTGTACTTTCTTTTCAATCATGGACATTTTCATAGATTTTTTCTCCTTAAATTTGTGAAAAATAAAAGCGACAGGCACTTCATAAGGAAATAACTGTCGCTTTGTTTACGATATGAAATTGTTGGTTCTGGACTTGATAATTTAGCAGTAAATCAACTCATGCTTGATATTTTTTTCTACCCGGTTACTCATTCCATGCTTTTGCGATACCCTCACCGCCTGCAGCGGAACGTTTTTATTTCTTTTTCTTTATTTTAACTGTTCTTTGTAAACTGCAATGACCTGTTCCATTGCTTTTCGTCCGGGAGCTCCAATGGTAACTCTCTTTTCTACGCAGTTTTTCATACTGATGGCCTCGTAAATGTCTTCTTCAAAAACCGGACTGATGGCCTTATACTCTTCTAATGTCATATCATCCAAGGCAATTCCCCTGTCGATACAGAACAGCACTAACTGACCTACAATGCCATGGGCATCCCGGAATGGAACTCCCTTTCCTACCAGGTAATCTGCCGCATCAGTAGCGTTGGTAAAACCATTTTTTGCACTGGCTTCCATCACGTCTTTACGGAATGTCATAGTAGAAATCATACCAGTAAACAAGGCCAAACAGCCTTTTACTGTATCAATGGCGTCAAATGCCAGTTCCTTGTCTTCCTGCATATCTTTGTTGTAAGCCAGCGGGATTCCCTTCATAGTCGTCAGCAGGGAAACCAATGCGCCGTACACCCGTCCGGTCTTTCCGCGGATCAGCTCTGCAATGTCCGGATTCTTTTTCTGCGGCATAATGCTGCTTCCGGTACTGTAGGAATCATCAATCTCTACAAACCGGTATTCATTGGTATTCCAGATAATGATTTCTTCGCAGAACCGGCTTAAATGCATAGAAATCGTAGATAGGGCTGATAACAGCTCGATCAGATAGTCTCTGTCTGCTACAGAATCCATGGAGTTTAAAGTCGGCCCATAAAATCCCAGAAGTTCTGCCGTATACTCCCGATCAAGGGGATAAGTAGTGCCTGCCAGGGCGCCGGAACCTAATGGGCAGTAATTCATCCTCTCATAGATGTCATGAAGTCTTCCTCTGTCTCTGGTAAACATTTCAAAATAAGCTCCCATGTGATGGGCCAGAGTAATCGGCTGCGCCTTCTGCAGATGGGTAAATCCAGGCATAAAAGTGTCTAAATTTTCTTCCATAATGACCAGAAGTTCCTGAAGCAGCGCCTTTACCAGGCCGTCGATTTCCTTTATCTCATCCCTGATGTAAAGCTTCATGTCCAGAGCCACCTGATCGTTGCGGCTTCTTCCTGTATGAAGCCGTTTTCCTGCTTCTCCAATCCGTTCCGTCAGAGTCTCTTCTACAAAAGAGTGAATATCCTCTGCCCCTGGGGTAATCTCTAATCTGCCGCTTTCCAGATCCTCTAAAATACCGGACAGTCCTGCTGTAATCTGTTCCTTATCTTCCTGGGAAATAATCCCCTGTTTCGCCAACATTGCCACGTGGGCCAAACTGCCCTGAATGTCCTGACGATAAAACTTCTGATCAAAGGACAAGGATTCATTAAAATTGTGTACTAACTGGTTGGTTTCTTTGGTAAAACGTCCGCCCCATAATTTCATAATGGTATCACTCCTCTTTTTCTTCTATTGTATCAAAACGGATCGGCTGGCCTTTCCGTTTTTTCAGCACTTCCAAAATTACGATAAACGCGATTAGAATCACACTTCCTAAGGTAATGAGAATTCCTTCTTTTAGTCCCTGTGGCTGATACTTCATGGAAATGGTATGGCGGCCTTCCGTCAGTTCCACTCCTAAAAAGGTATCAAACAGCTTCCTGCCTTCCACTGGTTTTCCATCTACCTGAATCTCCCATCCCTTGTCGTAGGGAATTGAGGTAAACAGCGTTCCCGCATATCCTGCCGTAACCTCACCTTCTAACTCTGTGTCATTCCACCTGGTCAGATGCCAGGGCATCCGGTTTAAAATATCGCAGGTTTCTGCCAATCCGGTTTCATCAAACCGGTAAACCCGCACATCCATAATCTGGCTGCTGTCGCAGGTCATGGACAAATTCTGGCCGCTTTCCAGACAGCCAAGTTCTAGCAGATACCCTCTGTCCACATTTTCAAAGGTTTTTGACTCTTCTCCCAGGTTTACCGTTACTTCTTTCAGCTTCCGGTTCATCACAAAAGCGTAATATTCTCCGGATTCTTCTATGGCAACTTCATACTGGTTTCCAAATACTTCCCCATAGGTTTCTAAAAGTACCGGACTGGCCCCTACCGCCATGCACAGATCGTTTTGCACATCAGCTGGATTCGCCATATCAAGCTGCCAGTACTCCTCTAAACTGCTGTCAATTACAAATCCCAGCGGCAGGGTATAATCATTCTCATAAAGATAGGTTTCTCCCGACTCTGCCACATAAGACATATGAGTTTCATAAACTGGTTTTTCTGAATATAACGCGTACCGGACGCTGAACAGGGCGTCTACCAGGGGAGTACTTCCCGTAATGCTGTAAGCGTTGGTAGAACTTTCACAGCCTATTTTCTTGAAAAATGCAGACAAATCCGCATTAGCTGTAGAAGAAAACAGGGACACGGAAGGGAAATTCATCCACGCGCCGTCATTTTTCGTCTTTCTCGTTACCTTTTCCACCCGGAAAAAGCTGTCATTGGGCAGCAAATCGCTGACCAGCTCCCGGACGTCTTCATTGTCTTTTACGTAACTGGTACGGCTTGTGGTCGTAACCGACGTAACCGCCATATTTACCGCTGCTTCCATGGATACCAGACCCAACGCCATCAAAATTAAGGTATTCCTGCTAACACGCCGGTTCATAAACAGCCACACCAACCCTGCATAAGCAGCCAGGAAAATCAGCGCCACATAAAATACCGCAAAATGGAAATGTTCTTCGGTAACCAGCTTTTCTGCCAGAATTACAAATCCGGCAGATGCTAAAAAAGCGATGGACAAATGACGGACTGACATTTCTCTTAAATGCATATACGCCCGGTAACAGATTACCAGCATTAAAAAGATATAGATAAAGGACTGGCGACAGGGAAGACTATTGGGATAGTGGAATCCATGCCAGATAAAATTTAATACGTTTACGGAAAAGCTGGCATAAAACATAAGGAGCATTCCCGAGTATACGGCTTTTTCCCTTAAAGGGATCTTTTTGCAGCCCAGATACAGCAAAAACAGCAGAAATACGGCTACTCCGCAGTAAATATTAGGCCAGTGATCCAGGCCGATTTCTGTCTCTACGTTGCCGATGTGGCGGGCAATCATATCAAATATGGAAAAATAAGAGCTTATGGTATTTGGAAAATTAAAGTCTCCGGAAGCAGTCGCCTGAAGGGCAAAAATCTCCGGAAGCAGCACCGCCGCCGCCAGACCTCCTGCAAGCAGCGAGTAAACCGTAAACTGTCTGACTGCTGTAAGCAGACGTTTCCATCCATTCCATCCTTCCAGAATCAAAAGAACCCCAAAATAGATAACCATAAAAATACAGACCATAATGGAGATATAGTAATTGGAAAGAATGGACATCCCCAGGGCAATACAATACAGAAGGCCTTTCTGCTCTTTTACCAGGCGTTCCAGCCCCAGCATCACAATTGGAAACAGTACAATGCAGTCCAGCCACATAATGTTCCAGCTATAAGCGGCCATATAACCGGACAAGGCATAAAAAATCCCGAAAAAGGCAGCTCCGAAATCCCTGGTATGGCAGTGTCTGCGCAGATACCAGGCCATAGAAAGACCTGCAAGTCCCGTCTTTAAGACAATGGAATAGGTCATAAACTCAATAATCAAATTCTTTGGACACAGAACCAGCAGCCAGTTTAAAGGACTTGCCAGGTAATATGCATACAAAGCAGCAAAGTTTACGCCCATTCCTACATCCCAGCTGTAAAGCAGGCTTCCGCCATGAGTCAGCTTATACTGGAATTCCGAAAAGAACGGCGCATACTGGTGGTACATATCGGTTCTTAAAAAGCTTTCTTCTCCAAATGGAAAAATCCCTCTTTGCAGGAAGATAAGCAGCATCACCAGAACTGGAACAAGAAATGCCGCTACCAGTCCGTCTGCGGGACGAATAAAGTTCCGGATACCTGTTTCTTCTGGAAATTCCTCTTCTTCCCCAAGTTCTTCTCCAAATTCTTCCTCTGGTTCCCTCTCTAGCTCATTCTCTAGTTCATTCTCTGGTTCATTCTCAATTTTCTCAGAATATTCCGGTTCCTCAAAAAACAAATCTTCTTCCATCAGGCGGCTGTATTCTTTCTGGGCGTTCTGCAATGCCTCCTCAGCCGGAAGGCCTTTTGTCTCTCTGTCCTGCATATCCAGCAATTCCTCCAATTCTCTGGAAATCCGCTCTACTTCCTCATGATCCATGATTAGTCCCCTTTATTTCTGGTATCTTTAAAAATCCAGAGCTTGCTGAATACATAGTTCATTACCAGATTTACTACGGATACAATCAGTTTTGACACATAGTTGTTCCAGTTCAGCCATCCGACCATAACAACCATCATAATCCATGTTAAAACGCCTGAAGCGCCCCTGCAGGCTACAAATGCAGAAAATTCTTTCCACAGGTAGGCCGGACGGAAATTAAAATTGCGGAATACAATCAGCTTGTTTACCACATAAGCAAAAGCCACTGCAGCAAGCCAAGACACTGCCTGAGCAATTTTATAATCAATTCCGGACTCGCACATCACTGCATACACAACCCAGTCTACCAGAGTTGTCAGCACGCCGCAGATAATATAGGAAACCGTCTCGTAATTCACGAACTTTTTCCATAATTTTTCTATCATGTTATGTCCTCCCTTTAGCATCAGTGTACAGGGGCAACACGCCTCAAAGAGGGATAATTTCCCCCTTTTCTGCGTTATCCTCAATCAGCGTACATCCAGTACGCTTCATTCGTCTGCCTTAAAAATGGGGAAATTATCTCCACTTGAGGTCAGAAGAGTCAGAAACAGGTCAGATGACGCGTCTGCAAGGCACTTGAATGAGGTGTACTGGACGTACACCGATTGAAAGTAACGCAACAGGCACGTCATCTGGACGTTTCTGACCGTATTGCCCCCTGTACACTGATGCTATCTTTCTTTTATCCATCACATTTTTCTATTCTACCGTTACTTTCCCTACTTTGCAAGCAAATCCTTTGCTCCTTTTGAATAGTGGATTTCCTCATCCTCTGTGATAAAAAAAGCGTATATCCCTTCCAGGGAATCAATCAGCTCCATTCCTTTTTCCAATCCCAGAGAAAAACAGGTGGTACTGAGTCCGTCTCCGTCTACGGAAAACGGCGACACAATGGTCACATCTGTTAAACCATTCTGATAAGGGTAACCGTCTTTGGGATTTAAAATATGATGGTAATTTACGCCGTCTTTGATAAAATTGCGTTCGTAAACGCCGGAAGACACGACGGACTGATCCCTGATTTTCAATACCGCCGCCTGTTCATATTGGTCTCCAAACGGTTTTCGAAGACCAATCCGGAACGGCTCCCCGCTTACCTGTTCTCCCAGGCAGAGCACATTGCCTCCCAAATTGATTACCGCGCTTTTTACGCCCTGTCCAGTTAAATACTCCTTGAGCCGGTCGGCGATATAGCCTTTTGCAATGGCTCCCAAATCCAGCTGTACCTGGCTGTCTGCCAGTTCTACCTGATTTTCCGAGACCGTTACCTTTTCATACCCGACTTTTTCCGCCGCCTCTTTTATGGCAGTTTCCTCTGGGATCTGTTTCTTTCCGTCTGTAAACTTCCACAGGTCTGACAGCGGCGCAATAGTAATATCAAAGGCCCCGTCTGACAGTCTGCTGTAATATAGGCCTTTTTCAATCAGCCCTGCAGTTTCTGGAGAAACCTCAATCACCCTTTCATCCGAACTTCTGTGGTTAATCCGGTAAATGTCGCTTTCCTCTTTGGTTTTGCTGAGCATATTTTCATAGTACCGGCACAATTCTTCACACTGGTCTAAAATAGCCGTATTTTCCGTATCGTATAAAGTAATGGTAATAAATGTATCAAATGCAAATGCAGAACGGGTAATTGGCTCTGTTTTCTTTCTGGTTCCTCCCAGGAAACTGTAAAGGAACAGAGCCGCTGCCGCCAGAACAACCGCCAGCATCAGACCTTTCTGCCATTTGCTTTCCTGCTTATTTTCTTCTAACAACGCTTGCTGCCTTTCTATCGCGGAAAGAAAACTAGGGACGTACCAGACCAATCCGGCAGCGCCCCTAATCCTTTTTCTTATCCGTATTTTTTTAATTATCCTTCCAATTTGCCAACAGTTTCTCCACACTTACCAGCTTTACGCATAAAGAGAACAAATTCATCGCAATCTCCAGGTCGTTTAACGGCGGATAGGTTGGGGCAATCCGGATGTTGCTGTCTTTCGGATCCTTTCCATATGGGAATGCTGCTCCTGCGCCGGTCATGGTTACGCCGGCCTTTTTACATTTTGCCACGATTTCTTTTGCACAGCCGTCCATTGCTTCAAAAGAAATAAAGTAGCCGCCTTTCGGGCAGGTCCACTCGCCAATGCCTAAGCCGCCCAGTTCCCGTTCCAGGGTCTCTTCTACCAGTTCAAACTTCGGGCGCAGAATCTCTGCATGGCGTCTCATATGCTCGACCATGCCATGAATATCTCCAAAGAACCGTACATGACGCAGCTGGTTTACTTTATCATGGCCAATGGTCTGGTTCTTTAACTGATGGCGGATGTCTGCCAGGTTATTTAAAGAAGTCGCAAGCGCTGCCATACCGGAACCTGGGAAACTAATCTTAGAGGTTGAAGAGAACTTATATACCAAATCCGGATTTCCGGCTCTCTTGCACTCTGCCAGGATTTCGATTAAATGATCCTGGTCATGGTCGTATAAATGATGAACGCCGTAGGCATTGTCCCAGTAAATGCGGAAATCTTTTGCCGCAGGTTTTAAACGGGCAAAACGGCGGACCGTTTCGTCTGAATAGGAAATACCCTGGGGATTGGAATACTTCGGCACGCACCAGATTCCCTTAATAGCCTCATCTTCCGATACTAACTGTTCTACCAAATCCATATCCGGACCAGTTGGAGTCATTGGAACATTGATCATTTCAATTCCAAAATACTCGGTAATGGCAAAATGCCGGTCATATCCTGGAACCGGACATAAAAACTTTACCTTGTCAAGTTTGGCCCATGGAGTGCTTCCCATAACGCCATGAGTCATAGAACGGGCAATGGTATCATACATGACATTTAAGCTGGAATTTCCATAAATAATCAGATTATCCGGATTTACCTCCATCATATCGGCTAACAGCTCTTTTGCTTCGCGGATTCCGTCTAAAACGCCGTAATTACGGCAGTCTGTACCGTCGTCACAAGTCAAATCTGAACTGCTGTTTAGTACGTCCATCATGCCCATAGACAGATCCAACTGCTCTACGCATGGCTTTCCCCTGGACATATCCAGCTTCAAATCTTTTCCCTGGTATTCCCGGTACTGGGCTTTCAGGGTCTTTCTCAGTTCCATCAGCTCTTCTTTTGTCATTTCAGCATATGGCTTCATCAGTATTCCTCCTTGCATTTACCTGGTATGGGGTGTTGGGGATGCCTTCCTTATAAATATAGAGGACTTGGCATAATTGTGAATATGATAACACAAATTTTTCAAATATACTACCCCTAATTTTTACATCGGCAATTGACTTTTCCCTAAAAATCGTGTATATTTTACTTTATTAGCAAAATACGTTAATGTATTAAAGTAAGTGGAAGGAGACTTATTATGCCCATTACCGAATTGTTGGAAAAAAACTGCCGCCTCTACGGCGATGACATCAGTCTTGTGGAAATCAATCCGGAGCTTCCGGAAACACGCCGCGTCACCTGGCGGGAGTATAACTTAATTGAACCGTCTCCGGCTCCCTATTACCGCAGGGAAATTACCTGGAACGTGTTTAATGAAAAGGCCAACCGGTTTGCCAATCTCCTTTTAAGCTCTGGGATTCACAAAGGGGATAAAGTCGCCATTCTGCTGATGAACTGTCTGGAATGGCTTCCCATTTATTTTGGCATTTTAAAGACAGGCGCCCTGGCAGTGCCGTTAAATTTCCGCTATTCTTCTGACGAAATCGCTTACTGTCTCAACCTGTCAGACGCTGACGTGCTGGTATTCGGTCCGGAATTCATCGGACGTGTCGAAACAATTGCGGATGAAATCAGCCGCAACCGCCTTCTGATCTTTGTTGGCGAAGGCTGTCCGTCTTTTGCGGAAGATTACCGTTCCCATGCGGCAAACTGTTCCAGTTCTTCTCCTAAAATTGACATCCGGGACGAGGATGAAGCAGCTATCTATTTTTCCTCTGGCACCACCGGCTTTCCAAAGGCCATTCTCCACACCCATGGCGCTTTAATGCACGCTGCCTTAGCCGAGCAGAAACACCACAGCCAGACCAGAGATGATGTATTTTTATGCATTCCTCCTCTTTACCACACAGGAGCAAAAATGCACTGGTTCGGCAGTCTTCTTTCCGGCGGCAAGGCGGTACTTTTAAAAGGCACCTCTCCTTCTGTTATTTTAGATGCTGTTTCCAAGGAACACTGCACCATTGTCTGGCTGTTAGTTCCCTGGGCCCAGGATATTTTAGACGCCCTGGATCGAGGCGATATCAAACTGGAGGATTACCAGCTTTCCCAGTGGCGGCTGATGCACATCGGCGCTCAGCCAGTTCCTCCCAGCATGATCAAACGCTGGAGATCCTACTTCCCCCATCACCAGTACGACACCAATTACGGACTCAGCGAATCCATCGGTCCTGGCTGTGTACATCTGGGCGTGGATAACATTGAAAAAGCCGGCACAATCGGAAAAGCCGGATACGGCTGGGAAGTGAAAATTGTAGACAGTACCGGCGCTCCGGTTCCAAAAGGCCAGGTAGGAGAACTGATTGTAAAAGGGCCTGGAGTTATGGTCTGCTATTACCACGATCCCAAAGCCACGGCCGACGTTTTAAAAGACGGATGGCTGTATACCGGAGATATGGCTCAGGAAGATGAAGATGGATTTATTATGCTGGTAGACCGTAAAAAAGACGTTATCATCAGCGGCGGTGAAAATCTGTATCCGGTTCAGATTGAAGATTTCCTGCGCACCTATGAACCAGTTTACGATGTGGCTGTCATCGGACTTCCGGATAAGCGTCTGGGGGAAATCGCAGCCGCTGTAATCTCCATAAAACAAGGCTTTTCTTGTACCGAGGATGATATTAACCAATTCTGTAAAAAACTGCCTCGCTACAAACGTCCCCATAAGATCATTTTTGCAGACGTTCCCCGCAATCCAACCGGCAAGATTGAAAAACCAAAACTCCGGGAACTTTATGGCAGCAGCCGTCTGGTCGAAGCACAAAACAGGGCATAAAATGCCCTGTTTTTTTTCCCTTCGTAAGAGCTTTCAACAAATCTTGACAGAAGTTCTTCCAGGCGATACAATAATTAGCACGCTAACTATTAAGAAAGGGGATTTTCCATGCCACAGACAGAAAATAAAATGGGCACAATGCCTGTTTCAAAACTGCTATTTACCATGTCTCTGCCAATGATGATTTCTATGCTGGTACAAGCTCTTTACAACATCATTGACAGTATCTTTGTCGCCCAGATCAGCGAAGCCGCCCTGACTGCAGTTTCCCTGGCCTTTCCGATCCAGAATCTGATGATTGCCGTTTCTGCCGGAACCTGCGTCGGTGTAAACGCCCTTTTGTCCCGTTCCCTGGGTGAGGGACGCCGGGATGCTGCAAACCTGACCGCTGTAAACGGAGTATTTCTGGCTCTGTTAAGTTATCTGGCCTTTGCGTTTCTGGGACTGTTTTTCTCCCGCATTTATTTTTCCTCCCAGACGGGCAATCCTGAAATTATCGAAATGGGAATTGAATACTTAACCATCTGTACCGTCTTAGGATTTGGCATTTTCGGCGAGATGATGTTTGAACGTATCTTACAGTCTACCGGACGTACCATTTACAATATGTATTCCCAGGGCGCCGGCGCTATTATCAACATTATTTTAGACCCTATTTTAATTTTCGGTCTTTTCGGCGCGCCTGAAATGGGCATCCAGGGCGCCGCTCTTGCTACCGTTATCGGCCAGATCATCGCCATGATCATGGCATACTTATTTAATAAGAAGAAAAACACAGATATTGAACTGTCCTTCCGCAGCTTCCGGCCTCATGGCTATACCATCCGTACCATTTATGAAGTAGGCGTTCCCAGTATGATTATGCAGTCCATCAGTTCCGTAATGCTGCTTGGTATGAACAAAATCTTAATCACCTTCTCTGAGACTGCCGTTTCAGTTCTGGGCGTATACTTTAAGCTTCAGAGTTTTATCTTCATGCCGATTTTCGGCCTGAATAATGGTATGATTCCGATTATTGCCTACAACTACGGAGCGCAGAAGAAGCATAGAATTACCTATACCATTAAGCTTTCCATCATCAGCGCTGTATCGATTATGTTAATCGGATTAACTATTTTCCAGGTTTTCCCAAGAGAACTTTTGCTGATGTTTAATGCCTCTGACCATATGCTGGAAGTCGGTATTCCCGCCCTTCGGACAATCAGCCTGAGTTTCCTGTTTGCCGGCTACTGTATTATTGTCAGTTCCGTATTCCAGGCTCTTGGAAACGGTGTATACAGTCTAATCGTATCGGTAATCCGCCAGCTTCTGGGAATTCTGCCTTTAGCATACCTGTTTGCCAGTGTCTTCGGGCTTCATGCCGTATGGCTGTCCTTCCCTCTGGCAGAACTGCTTTCCGTACTGTTCAGCACCATCCTGTTTATCCGTATTTACCGGCTGAAAATCAAGCCGTTAAGCGACCATTAAGGAGTTGTTATGACCTGTGAATATCTGTTGGTGGATGGTTATAATATCATTCACGCCTGGCCGGAATTAAAGGAACTGGCGGCAGTCAATCTGGACGCTGCCAGAACTTCCCTGCAGGACATTCTCTGCAACTACCAGGGCTATAAAAAATGTAAGGTAATCGTAGTCTTTGACGGCTATAAAGTCAAAAATAATCCCGGCACTGTCATCCAGTATCACAACATCCATGTAGTGTTTACAAAGGAAGCAGAAACTGCCGATCAGTACATTGAAAAAGTCACCCAGCAGATGAACCGTCAATACAGTGTGGCAGTGGCTACTTCAGATAAGCTGGAGCAGGTCATTATTTTAGGGAAAGGAGCCATGCGGCTGTCTGCACGGGACTTAAAAAAGGAAATTAAGGAAACCAGTGTAGAAATCAAAACCGTTCATCTAGATCAGACGCCTTCCCGGAAAAATTGGCTGTTTGATCACGTAGATGCCGAGCTGTTTGAATATCTGGAAGACATCCGTCTGAACCGGACCGAGACTCCGGATACAAAAAAGACCTCTTCTGCCGTCTCTCCTTCTTCTGCAAACAAAAAGAAGAAGAAAAAGAAAAAACGTTAGTCTCTAGGAGGATTTTCCATGTCTTTATTTGAACTTTTTCTCATCGCTCTCGGACTTTCTATGGATGCCTTTGCCGTATCGGTCTGTAAGGGCCTGTCCATGCCTTATATGCGCTGGAAGCACGCTGGTATCATCGGACTCTGGTTTGGAGGATTCCAGGCGCTTATGCCTGCCCTGGGATACTTTCTCGGATACCAGTTCCGCACCATCATTACCCGTTATGATCACTGGATTGCCTTTATCCTTCTTGGAATCATTGGTTTTCACATGGCAAAAGAATCCTTCAGCAAAGAGGAAGAAGTCTTAGACTGTTCCATCGCTCCAGGAAATATGGTTCTGTTAGCCATTGCGACCAGTATTGACGCCCTGGCCATCGGCGTGACCTTTGCGTTTCTGAATGTGCAGATTATTCCGGCAGTCAGCTTCATCGGTGTTACGACCTTTTTACTATCCGTAGCCGGCGTACGAATTGGAAATGTTTTCGGAATCCGTTATAAATCCAGGGCTGAGCTGGCCGGAGGCATTATCTTAATGGCAATGGGCCTGAAAATTTTAGTTGAGCACCTGTTTTTTGGCGGCTGACTCTGGCGCTGGACTCCGGCAGCTGAGCGTCAGAAATTTGTCAGAAAACCTTCATAGAAGTTTTATTGGAATTTCCCCCTCTGTATGCTAAGATAAGTGCATCAAATGAAACTAACGCTGCTGATTTTCCCGCAGCTGGGCGAGGAGGATATTTCTATGAAGAACTTAAAAAAATTATTATTCGCATTGGGAACTGCTTCTATTTTAGTAACCGGCGGCGCAATGACTGCTCTGGCAGGAACCAATATTACTGCAGAAAGCGAATTAGCCAATACCCCTATCTGCGTTTACGGAACTGCCCAGAAACTTGCAAATGACCGTCTCCATCTGACAAATTCCAGTACAAATACTATTAATGATATTGTCGTCACTACCAAAGACGCTCTGATTTTAGACGCAGTTTCCGGTATGCCGGTCTCTTATGAGGACATCAAAGAAGGTTCTTCTGTTTACGCTTATGTAGGCCCTGCCATGACGCTAAGCCTTCCCCCAATGGCGAATGCAGACATTGTATGGCTCTTTGTCAAGAGTTGGGGTAAATTTATTTTTGAGGCACAGGAACGATATT
>CAJMQQ010000065.1 GCA_905215625.1 uncultured bacterium | reverse complement strand
TGGATGACCTGCTTTACCAGTATTCCTCTGGAACAATGTGTCGGCGCAGGCAGCGCACCCTTTGTCGGCTTTTCCAGACCGGCCAGCATATTTAAGAGTGTGGACTTTCCCGAGCCGGACGGACCGACTATGGCACAGAACTCACCCCTGTACATGGTAAAATCCACACCATTCAGCGCATAAACCTTGTTTGTGCCCACCTGATAGATTTTATATAGGTTCTTCACCCGGATGACGGGGATTTTCTTTTCTTCCATAAAATATGCGTCTCCCTTTGCAGACATTCCCTGGCTAAAACCGGCAGATCAGCTTTCCGGCATTTCTGTCTGCTCATGCACATCATACCATGAACCTGTCATTTTTGATATCCGCTTTTTCTTAATCTTCCTTACAGATTCATTACATACTCAGGCAGGAAAAAACTATCCAAAAAATCGCAGTCGGAACCCGCCAATTTTTGGATAGTTTTTTCTAAAAAAGGGACTGGTAATCTAACATATTTTCCGCTATAATGTCCTAAGACCTGCGGTCGGGGATCCGTCCGCCAGAGAAAAAGCAAAGGAGATACGTTATGAGACATTTGTTGAATCCGTTGGATTTTTCCGTTGAAGAGACCAACGAGTTATTGACACTGGCATCCGATATCGAACACAACCTCAAAAAATATGCTCACGTTTGTGATGGCAAGAAACTGGCCACTCTTTTCTATGAACCAAGTACAAGAACCCGTCTTAGCTTTGAATCCGCTATGTTAAGCTTAGGTGGCAGCGTACTTGGTTTTTCTTCGGCCAATTCCAGCTCCGCATCAAAAGGCGAGAGTGTTGCAGATACCATCCGCATGATTTCCTGCTACGCAGATATTGCTGCCATGCGTCATCCGAAAGAGGGTTCTGCACTGGTTGCTTCCATGCATTCCCAGATTCCGGTCATCAACGCAGGTGACGGCGGACATCAGCATCCGACCCAGACCCTGACCGATTTAATGACCATTCGTTCCTTAAAGGGCCGTCTGGACAACTTAACCATCGGTCTTTGCGGAGACTTAAAGTTCGGACGTACCGTTCATTCCCTGATCAACGCTATGGTCCGCTACCAGAATGTCCGTTTCGTACTCATTTCCCCGGACGAGTTAAAGGTTCCGGAATACATCCGTGATGATGTGCTCCGCGCAAAGGGCATTGAGTTTAAGGAAGTCAGCAACCTGGATGAAGCAATCCCGGAGCTTGATATTCTCTACATGACCCGTGTTCAGAAAGAGCGTTTCTTCAATGAGGAGGATTACATCCGCTTAAAAGACAGCTACATTCTGGACAAGGCAAAAATGGCACTGGCTAAGGACGATATGTACGTGCTGCATCCGCTCCCGCGTGTAAATGAGATCTCTACTGAGGTGGATGACGACCCGAGAGCAGCTTACTTCAAGCAGGCTCAGTACGGTGTATATGTTCGTATGGCTCTGATCATGACTTTACTGGAGGTGGAAAAACCATGTTAAATATCAGTGGATTACAGGAAGGCGTTGTTCTGGATCATATTCAGGCTGGCAAAAGCCTTGACATTTACTATCACCTTGGTCTTGACCGTCTCACCGACTGTCAGGTAGCCATCATCAAGAACGCGCGAAGCAACAAGATGGGCCGCAAGGACATCATCAAGGTTGAGGGCCCGATCGACAACATTGACCTGGATGTACTGGGCTACATTGACCACAACATCACCGTCAATGTCATCCGTGACAACAAGATCACCGAGAAAAAAGCGCTGAAGCTGCCGAAAAAGATCACCAACGTGATCCGCTGCAAGAATCCGCGCTGCATCACCTCCATTGAACAGGAGCTGCCGCACATCTTCTATCTGGCAGATGAGACGACCGAGACTTACCGCTGCATGTACTGCGAGGAGAAATACGGAAAGTCCAAATAAATTCTTTTTTGAAATGTCAAAGGAGTATGGCCTGAGTGATTCTGGTCATACTCCTTTTTGTGTCTGATCATTCCACACAAACACAAATCCTTTTTACAGGCTGCGTAGCACCTTTCCAAGTTCTTCCACGGTCTTAGCGATATGGCCGGCTCCGGAGTTTTCCAGTTCCTCGCGGCTTCCATAGCCATAAAGGACGCCCACAGATTCCATGTGATTCTGCTTTGCTCCGTTCATGTCGTTCTCCCGGTCTCCGACCATCACGATCTCAGACGAGTCCGTGAAGCCACAGCTTTCCATAACATAGCGGATCACATCGCCCTTGTGGACTCTGGTCTCATTCATGTCCGCGCCACCCACCATCTCGAAATATTCCGCCAGGCCGAAATGCTCTATGATCTTTACGGAATACTGCTCTGGCTTGGAGGTTGCCACGTAGAGCTTGTATCCATCTTTTTTCAAGCCGTCTAAAAGTTCCGGGATGCCCGGATATACAGCGTTTTCAAACATCCCCTTATCCTCAAAATACTCGCGATAAATCTCTACGGATGCTCTTGCCTGTTCCCGGTCAAATCCGTAATATTTCATAAAGCTCTCCACCAGCGGCGGGCCGACAAACACATTCAGCGTGCTTTTGTCTTTCACAGAAATGCCGTAATACTTCAGCACATAAGCCACGGAATTGGTAATGCCCTCCGCGGAATCGGTGAGGGTTCCATCTAAATCAAAGAATATATATTTTTTCATGTCATCTCCTCTTAAACAGAAAAGCTGCCACAAGGGCAGCTTTTCCATATGTATTGCAATGTTATGCTTTGTACTCGATTAGATCTGCGGGCCTGCTGCAACCAGAGCCTTGCCTGCTGCGTTGCCTTCGTATTTTGCGAAGTTCTTGGTGAAACGCTGTGCCAGATCTTTTGCCTTGGTCTCCCACTCAACAGCATCTGCGTAGGTATCTCTCGGATCGAGGATGCCGGTGTCTACGCCCGGAAGCTCGGTCGGGATCTCGAAGTTGAAGTACGGAAGCTGTTTGGTCGGTGCATTGTTGATGGAACCGTTTAAGATTGCATCGATGATGCCGCGGGTATCCTTGATGGAGATACGTTTGCCGGTACCGTTCCATCCGGTGTTAACGAGGTATGCTTTTGCACCGCTCTTCTCCATCTTCTTAACCAGCTCTTCTGCGTACTTGGTCGGATGCAGCTCCAGGAATGCCTGGCCGAAGCAAGCGGAGAAGGTCGGGGTCGGCTCGGTAATACCGCGCTCGGTACCTGCTAATTTAGCAGTGAAACCGGACAGGAAGTAGTACTGGGTCTGCTCCGGGGTCAGAATGGATACTGGCGGAAGTACGCCGAATGCATCTGCGGACAGGAAGATGACGTTCTTAGCTGCCGGTGCTGCGGAAATCGGACGTACAATGTTCTTGATATGGTCAATCGGGTAAGATACACGGGTATTCTCGGTTACGCTCTTGTCTGCGAAATCAATCTTGCCTTCTGCATCCAGGGTAACGTTCTCAAGCAGTGCGTTTCTCTTGATAGCGTTGTAGATGTCCGGCTCGGAATCTTTGTCCAGGTTGATAACCTTTGCGTAGCAGCCGCCCTCGAAGTTGAATACGCCGTTGTCGTCCCAGCCGTGCTCGTCATCACCGATGAGGAGACGCTTCGGGTCGGTGGAAAGGGTGGTCTTACCGGTACCGGACAGACCAAAGAAGATAGCGGTGTTCTCACCGTTCAAGTCAGTGTTAGCGGAGCAGTGCATGGAAGCGATGCCCTTTAACGGCAGGTAGTAGTTCATCATGGAGAACATACCCTTCTTCATCTCGCCGCCGTACCAGGTATTTACAATAACCTGCTCACGGGAGGTAATGTTGAACATAGCAGCGGTCTCAGAGTTTAAGCCCAGCTCTTTGTAGTTTTCAACTTTTGCCTTAGAAGCGTTGTAAACAACGAAATCCGGCTCGAAGTTTGCTAATTCTTCGTCAGTTGGCTGGATAAACATATTCTTAACGAAATGAGCCTGCCATGCAACTTCCATAATGAAACGGATTGCCATACGGGTGTCTTTATTTGCGCCGCAGAATGCATCTACAACGAACAGTCTCTTGTCAGACAGCTCTTTTAATGCGATTTCTTTTACAGCGTCCCAAGCTTCCTGAGAAGCTGGATGGTTATCGTTTTTGTATTCATCAGAAGTCCACCATACAGTGTCTTTGGAATTCTCGTCCATAACGATAAATTTGTCTTTTGGAGAACGACCGGTGTAGATACCAGTCATTACGTTTACTGCGCCCAGCTCACTTACCTGGCCTTTTTCAAAGCCTTCCAGCTCTGGCTTAGTCTCTTCTTCGAATAACAGTTCATAAGAAGGATTGTACACGATCTCTGTGGTACCGGTAATGCCATACTTGGTTAAATCGATCTTTGACATCATACATTTACCTCTTTTCTTTCATAGTGAAATCACGTCTAGTATTGGACGCTTTACTCAGAAGTAATCAAAAAAGCGATTCTTCTGATTGTATTATACATCATTCATAAAGAAAAGCAATAAAAAAGTTTTATTTTTAACAATGTATTTTTACGAAAATTTAACGGCTGATTAAAAAACGAAACTGGTAATATTGCACAAAGACAAAAAGAATGATATAATGGGCAACAATCCATTATTCACAAACTTAATTGGAATTACAAAAAGATAAGGGGGAACAGGATGGATTTATTAATTATCATTATCATCATTATGATTTTTGCCTCACAGAGCGGAGAATTAGGCGAAAAGATTAAGCGTACGTTTGATAAGAAAAAAAGCAGTACAGGGGGACTGCGGCCAGACGCCGATTATAGTAATGTGCGTCCGGAGCAGGGGGAAGAAAAAGCCGGAGACTCTTTTGCAGAAGGAGTTTCTGATATAAATAAGAAAGAGAAAAACGAATCTGGTTCTCAGAACAAGAAAAAAGGAGGCGCCAGAATGAAGGAAAGCGGAAAGAAGAAAGAAAAAGCCGGATCAGCCTTACGGGTTGTAGGAATTGCGGCAGCGGTTCTGATTGTAGCGGCCTGCGCATGGGATTCTTTCTATATGTTGAATGAAAATACCTATGCGGTTGTGACCACGTTCGGCAGTCCGTCTGTAGTAAAGACGGCAGGTCTTCATTTTAAGATTCCGTTTATCCAGAGAGTCCATATGATTACTAAAAACATCATGGGTATGCCAATTGGATATTCTGTAGAAGATGACGAAGATCCGGAAGTCAGCGAAGATTATCCGGCCAGCGTTTCCAAAGAATCTGAGATGATTACCAAAGACTTTAACTTTGTAGAAGTGGATTTTTATATTGAATACCAGGTAGTGGATCCGATTCAGGCATTTATTCATGCAGATACCTATCAGGAGATTATCAAAAATCTGGCTCAGTCCTATATCAGGGATACTGTCGGCACTTATAATGTAGATGATGTAATTACGACAGGAAAAAGCGAGATTCAGTCCAAGGTAAAGGAAAAGCTGTCCAACCGTCTGGAGCAGGAAAACATAGGATACGGCATTTATAATGTAACAATCCAGGATGCAGAGCCGCCGACTGTAGAAGTTACCAATGCATTTAAGGCAGTAGAAGATGCAAAACAGGGTATGGATACGGCGATTAACCAGGCAAAGAAATACCAGTCTGAGCAGATTCCTACGGCGAATGCAAAGGCAGATAAAGTCATTCAGGACGCAGAGGCCTATAAGCAGGAGAAAATCAGCGAGGCTACCGGCCAGGCGGCCAGGTTTAACGATTTGTATCAGGAATACAGCAAATATCCGCTGATTACCAAAAAACGGATGTTCTATGAGGCGATGGAAGACGTCCTTCCGGAACTGAAGGTTATCATCAATTCTTCTGACGGAACCCAGAGTCTTCTGCCTTTAGAGCCGTTTGCAGAGATCCCTTCAGGAGCAGGCGTATCCAGCCAGTCCGGTGCTTCTGCACAGACTGCAGCGCCAGATGAGTCCGCACAGAATGGAGGTAATTAGTTATGAAGAAGACGGTAAAATGGATTGTAACTCCGCTGCTTCTGATTGCAGCCATAGTCGTATTAGGCTCCAGCATGGTGACCACGACAGCAAAAGAATACAAACTGGTTACCCAGTTTGGAAAGGTAGTACGGATTTCTTCAGAGCCGGGACTCAGCTTTAAAATTCCATTTATCCAGGAAGTACAGAGCGTTCCCAAATACAAGATGATTTCCGACCTGGTTCCCAGCGACGTTACGACAAAAGACAAAAAGGTCATGACCGTAGACAGCTTTGTCATCTGGGATATTGTGGATCCGTTAAAATACCTTACTACCTTAAATGCCAGCAAAGAAAATGCAGAGGTCCGTATCAGCAATGTAGTATATAATTCCATTAAAAATGTTCTGGCAGCAACCAATCAGGAAGACATTATTACCGGAAGGGATGGAAAGCTGGCGCTTACCATTACCGAAAATATTGGAGATTCTCTGGACAGCTATGGAATCCGTATTTATGCCGTTGAGACGAAAAAACTGGATTTGCCGGATTCTAATAAGGAAAGCGTTTATGCCAGAATGATTTCAGAGAGAAATAACATTGCTGCCGGTTATAAGGCAGACGGCGAGTACGAATCCAAGCTGATTATGAATAAGACAGATCGTACTGTCAGGGAAACCATTGCAAAAGCAGACGCAGACGCTGAAAAGATTAAAGCAGAAGGCGAAGCAGAATACATGAGAATTCTGTCAGAAGCATATAATGATGAATCAAAGGCAGATTTTTATAATTTTGTCCGTTCTCTGGACGCATTAAAAGCTTCCCTGATAGGAGACAATAAAACCATTGTATTGGATGCAGATAGTGAATTAGCCCGCATTTTAAGCGGTAATATCCAGTAAAGGTAAGAAAACTGGCCTGTCGGAAAAATAGGCAGGCCTTTTCTTTTTCTTCTGGTGTTTAACGCGTTGATGTGATATAATGAAAACAGTTTTTGGATTCTGAGAAAACCCTGCGAAGGAGGATATGAAATTGAGCGAAAAGAAAATTATGCTGGGAAACGAAGCGTTTGCCAGAGGTGCGTGGGAGGCAGGCGTAAAAGTCTCTGCCGCTTATCCGGGAACCCCCAGTACAGAAATCAGTGAAAACCTTGCCAGATATGAAGAGGTTTATGCAGAATGGTCTCCAAATGAGAAGGTAGCCACGGAAGTAGCCATTGGTGCCTCTATCAGCGGAGTACGTTCCCTGGCGTGTATGAAGCACGTGGGATTAAATGTAGCGGCGGATCCTTTATACACGGCGGCTTATACCGGAGTAGGGGGAGGCATGGTCCTGATTGTGGCAGATGATCCTGGTATGTACAGTTCTCAGAATGAGCAGGATACCAGAATGATTGGACGGGCTGCCAATGTGCCGGTATTAGAGCCGTCGGACAGCCAGGAAGCAAAGGATTTTGTAAAACTGGCATATGAACTGAGTGAAGAGTATGACACTCCTGTTATCGTCCGCAGCACAACCAGGCTGTCCCATTCTCAGGGTGTGGTAACTCTGGAAGACAGAGCAGTTCCGGAAGACAAACCATATACCAGAAATCCGGCCAAATACGTTATGATGCCAGGCAATGCCAAGGGACGTCATCTGGTAGTAGAAGCCAGAAGGGACAAAATGGCGGAGGATGCTTCCGGATTTGCGATTAACCGGGCAGAGTACCGTGATTTGTCGGTTGGCTTTATTACCAGCGGAATCCCCTATCAATATGTAAAGGAAGCCATGCCGGAGGCTTCTGTGCTGAAACTTGGCATGGTGCATCCGCTTCCTAGAAAACTGATTGAAGAATTTGCATCAAAAGTAGAAAAACTGTATGTGTTTGAAGAACTGGAACCAGTGTTTGAGGAGCAGATCAAATCCTGGGGCATTGAGGTAACCGGAAAAGACCTCTTTACCCGTCAGGGCGAGTACAGCGCCAACTTAATCCGTACAAAGGTGCTGGGACAGGAGATTGCAGCCGCCCGGCCTGCTGAGGTTCCGGCAAGGCCTCCGATTCTTTGCCCGGGATGTCCTCACAGAAGCGTATATTCGGTATTGAACCGGCTGAAAATCCATGCGGCAGGTGATATTGGCTGTTATACCCTGGGGGCAGTCCCGCCATTGAATGTAGTAGATACGACAATTTGCATGGGAGCCAGCATCTCTTCTCTGCATGGTATGGAAAAGGCAAAGGGACGGGAGTATATCAAAAACTGGGTGGCTGTTATCGGAGATTCTACGTTCTTACATACAGGAATCAATTCCCTGATGAACATGGTATATAACAAATCTGCCGGAACGGTGATGATTTTAGATAACTCCACCACTGGCATGACGGGACACCAGGATCATGCCGCAACCGGAAAAACCTTAAAAGGTGAAACCACGTATGCCATCAGTCTGTACCATTTATGTAAGGCACTGGGCATCGAACACGTTTATGAGGTAAATGCCTTTGATACGGATACACTGGCAGAGGTAGTAAAGAGAGAAGTGGAACGGGATGAAGTTTCTGTAATTATCACCAAGTCTCCATGTGTATTGTTAAAGGGAGTAACCTTCCCCAGCAAGTGCCGGGCTGTTTCAGACAAATGTAAGAAGTGCGGACAGTGTTTAAAACCGGGATGTCCGGCTCTTACAAGAAATGAAGATGGAACCGTAAAAATTAATCCGTCTATGTGTAATGGATGCGGTTTGTGCATGAAGCTGTGTAAATTCGATGCCATTGAGGAGGTAAAAGCGTAATGACAAAAAATATCATGATTGTAGGCGTAGGAGGTCAGGGAACGCTGCTTACCAGCCGCATTTTAGGCGGAATTGCTACGGCAGGAGGATATGACGTAAAGCTGTCTGAAGTTCACGGTATGGCTCAGAGAGGCGGAAGTGTAGTCACCTTTGTGCGTTACGGCGAGAAAGTGGCAGAACCGATTGTAGAAGAGGGGCAGGCAGATGTTTTAATTGCATTTGAGCGTCTGGAAGCACTCCGCTATATCCAGTTTTTAAAGCCGGAAGGCGTGATTGTAGTCAATGATGAGCGGATAGATCCCATTACCGTTGTAACCGGTGCAGCAGAATATCCGGAAGGAATTCTGGAAACCCTGAAAAAGGAGCACACGGTGTATGCGGTAGAAGCGGGAAAAAAGGCCCTGGAACTGGGAAACAGCAGGGCATTTAACGTAATCGTGCTGGGAGTGGCTGCAAAGCACATGGACTTTGAGAAAGAACTGTGGCTGGATGTCATAGAAAAAACCGTTCCGCCAAAAACCATTGAATTAAATAAAAAAGCATTTTTGCTGGGATATGAGATGGAAAAGGACAGTAAGGAAGTCTGATATATGCAAACTATTATTTCCGGTATCCCGTGGCAGTAACCACAGCAATTTTTGTGCCCAGTTCGTCGGTTATGACCGTTTCATAAAAGCAGGCATGGCGGCCTTCCTTTATAGGGCGGGTTACGGCGGTCAGTTCTGTGCCTTTGGCGCCTGCAAGAAACTGGATCTGGCTGCTCAGGGTAACGGTTCCCATGCAGGAAAAATTGGCGGCTGCGGCAAAGCCGAAATCAGCCAAGGTAAACAAGGCTCCTCCCATGACGGCGCCAGCAGCATTTCGATGGATGTCAGTCAGTTTCATGGTGCAGACAGCTCCCGTTTCATCCAGTTGTGTTAAGACGATACCGGCAGCCTGAGTAGCAAACCGATCCTTTTGAAAAAATAGTTTTGCTTCTTCAAATGTCATAATGGCCTCCTGAAAAAATTCTGATACAGCTATTTTATCATATTTGGGAGAAAATGCATCTTGAAATTCTGATACTTTTATTGTATACTTACTTATGTAAAAATTATGTGAACTTGTAACACCTGGAATGTTCGACACTCTTACGTATTTGAACCTACACTATGACATCGGGATTCCAATATTTTCAAACGGATGTCGGGCCTCCTTTTGAGTGGATGGCAGAAGTTTGAGTGAGGTTGCCCACCTAGCTTTGCTAGGGGTCAATTAGTAAGAACCGGCATTTTGGGGTTACAAAAGAAGAAAGCAGCGAGCAATCGCTGCTTTATCTGCATATATACAAAAAATAGGCCAAACAGAGACCAAAAAATGCCTGTTGGAAGTTAAGGGGAAAACATTTATGAACAGACAAAAATTTTATCACTACATCTGCTGGGGGATCACTGCGTTTCTGGTAATTGCAGCCAGTATTGCATTTTGTTTTATAATACTAAAATTTGATACGGTAAAAGGCGGATTTTCCATGCTGGCAGATATTATGGCTCCGGTTATTTACGGCGCAGTCATGGCATATCTTTTAACGCCTATTTACAATCGGTGTGTGGCAGCGGCTGAGCCAGTATTGAAAAAATGGCTGAAAAAGGAAAAAAGCGGAAAGTCTCTGGCAAAGGGACTGGGAACCGTCGTCAGCCTGGTCGTGCTGATTGTGATTGTAGTAGGCCTGTTTTCCATGGTTATTCCGGAAGTAATTCGAAGCATCCAGAATGCAGTTGCTGCTCTTCCGGAAAATATGAGAAATTTGTCAATTTGGGTATCCCAGGTTCTGGAAAATAATCCAGAAGCAGAGACAATCGCAATTAATTCCTTAAACCGCCTGTCAGAGTGGGCCCAGGGCGTATTGGAACCAAATTTAGATAAGATTTTGGGAATTTTAGGAAATCTTTCTTTAGGTGTAATCAGCCTGCTGGTCTGGCTGAAAAATCTGCTGATCGGCATCATTGTTATGATTTACCTTCTGAATATTAAAGAGCAGTTTGTGGCTTTGGCAAAGAAGATTATCTACGGCCTCTTTTCAGTAGAATGGGCCAACCGGATCGTAAAGGAAACCAGATTTATCCATCAGGTATTTGGAAGATTCATTATCGGCAAGATTGTGGATTCTCTGATTATCGGAATTATGTGTTTTGTATGTCTGAGTTTTATGAAGATGCCATATACATTATTAGTCAGCGTAATTGTAGGCGTTACCAACATTATTCCGTTTTTTGGCCCGTTTATCGGAGCTATCCCCAGTGCGTTTCTGATTTTGCTGGTCAGCCCGATTCAGTGCCTGTATTTCCTGATTTTCATTCTGCTGCTGCAGCAGTTTGACGGCAATATTTTAGGACCGAAGATTTTGGGGGATTCCACAGGGGTTTCCAGTTTCTGGGTATTATTTTCCATCTTGCTGTTCGGCGGTCTGTTTGGATTTGTAGGAATGATAATCGGAGTTCCTACCTTTGCGGTAATTTACCGTTTAATTGGAGATTTCATCAACAGCAGACTGGAAAAACAGGGGCTGTCTGTTTCAACAGAAGATTATAGTGACTTGGACTATGTAGAGGAGACAGACGGGAGCTATAAGAAATTATGAACAAAAAATCATTCATTACGCCGGTAGTGTGGATTCTTTCGATTATTGCTGCACTGATGGCAATTATCGTGGTTTTAGAGCCGGATCACAGGGCGGAAGGTCTTACCAGAGCAAAGGCGGCAAAAGCAGTGGCACTGATGCTGGACTCCAGAGAGGGGGTGCTTCAGTATCAGAAAGAAAAGGGCACTTCTCATTTTGCGCAAAAAGAACAGAACAACTGGTATGTGCCGTATATGGATTATCTCTATGACCAGGGAATTTTGTCAGAGGAACTGACAGAACCTGCAGCAGCTGCGGCTCAGAAACCGATTACATATGAAGAAGTCAGCCATCTGGCAGCCGCGTTTTCCAAGCCTTTGGAAGCAGCGGTAGGACTGGTGAAAAAGAACCGGAGCCATCCGTATCCGGAAGAAGATTTCTGGCTTCTGTATGATAAACTGATAAAAGAATTGGGAGTATCAGAAGGGGAAGATGGGGTTCGTACTTTAGAGGTACTGCTGTATGGAACTCCGTCTAATATCAAACCATCTGAAAGCTGGATGGCCTATACCAGTGAGGGGAATTTCCGGTTTGAAGGGCTGGCGCTGGACGCTTATATTGACTGCCAGCTGGAAATCATGGTTCGGGGAAATGAGATGATTGGGGTTCGCCGCCTGATTTCAAAAGATGTAGTTTATGAAAATGTATGGCTGGACGACAGCAAAACCGATACCTTTCAGGTACATTTGGGAAGTGTATGCCGGACCTTTTCCGGAAAAGGAATTGACAATCTGGAAGAATTTCGGAACAGTCTGGTAGATTTGCAGCTGGAATCGGGAAAACTGGTAAAAATCTCTGTGAAGAATGATAAGATTACCGGCAGGGTTTTGTCAGTCAGTGAAAATGGGATTGAAATAGAAGGGTACGGCCTGCTGGAACTGGATAAAAGCTTTCGTGTTCACAAGGTTTACGGTCAGTATAGGGAGGGGAAACTTTCAGACATTCTGGTAGGTTATGACAACCAGGAATTTGTCACCAGTGACGGGAAGCTGTGCGCTGCGCTGATTATCCGGGATTTTGATGCAAAGAAGATCCGGGTACTTTTAATGGATACCGGATTTCAATCGATTTTTCACCCTTCCGTAACCCTGACCTGTGACACAGATGCAGTGATTACATATGGAAAAAAGGAGAAGAAGCTGAAAGCAGGAGAAAGCCTGACTGTGGAACCGGGCAGTAAATATCTGAAGGACGGGCGCGCGGCAATTTCTCCGGAAACAGAGCAGGGACGGATTTCCATTTCTTCGATTTCCAGAAGCCAGGGAACCCCGTCTTACAGCGGAACCGTGGAAATCAGGGAAGAGCCGGAAGGCCTTACCATAGTGAATGACCTTTATCTGGAAGATTATCTGAAAAAAGTAGTTTCCAGCGAGATGCCGGCAAGTTACGAATTAGAGGCATTAAAGGCACAGGCAGTCTGCGCCAGGACTTATGCATACCGGCAGATTTTAGGAAACAGCTACAGCCGGTATGGAGCCCATGTAGATGACAGCACTGGATTTCAGGTATATAACAATACAGAAGAGTCAGCCAGAACCACAGAGGCAGTTAATGCAACCTACGGTCAGATGATGTTTTATGAAGGCAGCGCCATTGAAGCATTTTACTTTTCCACCTCTTGTGGTCACACAACAGACGGAAGCGCCTGGGGAGGCAGCGGAGCAGCTGCGCCATATTTGAAAGCCAGGGAATTGCGGGATAGGAAAGAATGTCTGGATTTGTCCAGCAATGCCGCTTTTTCGGAGTTTATTAAAAACAGGGATTACCCGGCTTATGACCAGAATTATGCCATGTATCGGTGGGAAACCAGAATTACACCTCAGTATCTCCAGAAAAAGATTCCGGAGATTGGAGACATCACTGGTATGGAAGTGACGAAGCGGGGGCCGGGAGGAGTGGTTCAAAGTCTTGTCATACAGGGAACTTCAGGAGAAAAAATTCTGGAGGGACAAAATCAAATCCGGAGTGTCCTGGGAGATCCTTCTCTGGAGATTACGAAAAAAGACGGAAAAACCCAGACTGGATTTTCGATTCTGCCCAGCGCCTATATTTCAATTGAAAAAAGAACGGCAGCAGATGGAACCCTTTCCTTCTATATTTATGGAGGCGGCTATGGACACGGCGCAGGTATGAGCCAGAACGGGGCTCAGCAAATGGCTGTGGATGGAAAAGATTATCAGGAAATTTTAGGTTTCTTTTATGAAGGAGCAGAAATCAGAGAAGCCGTTTATTAAGCGATTGGGAAGACTGGAAAAAATAAATCGAAAGCAGCATCATATAGAAATATAGGGCAGGTTCTGCCCTATATTTCGGCTCTTTGTCAAGAGTTGGGGTAAATTTATTTTTGAGGCACAGGAACGATATTC
>CAJMQQ010000064.1 GCA_905215625.1 uncultured bacterium | reverse complement strand
TGCCTATTTGTTTTTTACTTTACCCCCAAGTAAAGTGTACAACCATATTTTTATGCAGAAATAGTTGAAAACGAAAATAACATAGCAATAATATGTAAATATTGCACTATAAACAACAAGAAAACAGCAAAAATATAGGGTATAATGTGAATAAAAGGAGGAACGAGAACATGAAATCTTTTGAGCGAAAATTATTTCCGTACCTGATGCTGCTTCCGATGATTGTGATTTTCGGTGTGTTTCTGTTTTATCCAGCCCTGAACGGACTTAAGATTTCCTTTATGAAATGGGATGGAATCAACCCTCAGGAATTTGTAGGACTGAAAAATTACAGTAAGCTTTTGGGAGATAAGGCATTCTGGAGAGCATTTACCCGGACAATCGCATTTACTGTGATGGCAGTTCCAGGAATCTATGTGGCTGCCCTTGGTCTGGCTCTTCTTCTGACCAGAGAGATTAAAGGAAGCGATTTCTTCCGCGCAGTATTTTACTGGCCAACCATGATTTCCAGTATTGTAGTAGGTTTATCCTGGAGATTCCTGTTAGGAGAAGACTTTGGCGTTATCAATTATATTATTACAACTTTAGGAAAGTCTCCGGTAAAGTGGCTGACCGACCCGAAAATTGCCATGGGAGTGATTGTATTTGTTACCATCTGGAGTCTGGCAGGCTACTACATGGTTATGTTTGTAGCCGGAATCAAAGCGATTCCAAGAGATTATTATGAGGCGGCCCAGATTGACGGCGCCAGCTTCTGGCAGCAATTTGGATTTATTACCCTTCCGCTGTTAAAGGCAACCAGCCTTCTGGTACTGGTACTTTCCACTGTAACGGTTATCAAGACCTACCCGCTGGTATATGCACTGACCAAGGGCGGTCCGGCAGGGGCTACGAAATTTATGGTACAGCATATTCAGGAGACTGGTTTTGAAAAGAGCCAGATGGGATATGCCTGCGCAATGGCAATGGTACTATTTGCAGTTCTTGCAGTGCTGACTATCGCACAGTTTAAATTAAACAAAGGAGGAAGCGAGAATGAAAACTAAAAAATTGGCTCATGCCGCGATTTATCTGCTTCTTGCAGTCCTGTGTTTTGTTTTTCTGATGCCTATTGTCTGGATTGTATTTTCTTCCTTGAAGCCAGCAAGCGAACTGTTTACCTGGCCGCCGTCCCTGATTGGAAAGCATCCAAGCCTGGATAACTATATTCTGGCATTAAAAGAAGGCGATTTTGTCCGGTATTTTGGAAATACCGTATTTGTAGCCATAGTAGCCACCGTACTTACTGTGGTGGTAAACGTAATGGCAGGTTATGTATTTGCAAAGTACCATTTTAAAGGGGAAAAGCTGCTGTTTGGTATGGTAATGGTCACCTTGATGATTCCTCTGGAAGTAATCATGATTCCGATTTTTAAAGTAATCGTTGCAACCAACTTGTACGACAACTTATGGGGACTGATTATTCCGGCAGTAGCATCTCCGACGGCAGTATTCCTGGTTCGTCAGTATTATGTGCCGATTCCTAATGAATTAATGGAAGCAGCCAGAATTGACGGCGCATCGGAGCTTCAGATATTTTTAAGAGTCATGCTTCCTCTTGCAAAGCCAGTCGTTTCCGTACTTTGTATTTTCTCCTTTATGTGGAGATGGAACGATTATTTGTGGCCAAAGTTAGTTATCAATGGAAAACAAAACTATACCTTGCAGCTTGCGCTGGCCAACTTTTCCGGCGAGTATTCTGTAGACTGGAACAGCCTGCTTGCAATGTCTGTAATTTCCATGATTCCGGTACTTATCGTATTTGTAACGCTTCAGAAATACATTATCGGCGGAATGACCGCCGGCGGCGTAAAAGGTTAGGAGGAACGAGATGAACGTACTTAGATATTCGTTATCAGAAGAAGGATATGTAAATCGCTTTATTACCACTGGGGTATTTACAGAACCCCAGACCTTTCAAAAAGCGATTTTAAAAGGCAGGGTCAACGAGTGGCTAAAAAAAGGATTTTCCATTCATGAAAATCCATGCCGGAAAGAATTTATTGAAAAACGCAGGGAAAATTTGCCGGATTACCTGGACGTCAGCCAGATACCGGCAGGGGAAACGGCCGAAGTATTTGGAAAGAAAAATGCCTTGCAGGTATACTTCCCGTTTGGAAATATCGGCTATGAGGAATCCGGATTTTATTTCTGTCCAACCTATCTAAGAACTTACTGTTTTGCGGATTTAATCGCAGGACAGGAGGAAGAAGCAGAATTTGAACTGGAAACCTGCGGAGGTGTTACCATCTGGAATAATGATCAGTTTGTGACAGACTACATTCCATTTACCAGAAATATGGTAAAACACACCAGCATAAAGATTCCGCTACAAAAAGGAGAAAATAAACTCATTTTATGCCTGGATGATCTGGCAGAACGGGATACGGATTATTATTTCCGCCTGAAATATCTGGGAGTTCAGGATCTTTCCATCCAGCTTCCGGTACCAGACGGGGTAGATACGGAAAAGGTGTTCCGGTATGAAAAAATCCTTGATAATATCTGTTTTGAGAAGGAAACTTACATAAACGAACCGGTCATTTTATCGCTGCCCGGCCATCTTTTAGAACAGGAACAGCTAAAGATGTCCATTGCCAATGGAGAATGGGTAGAAAAAATGCAGCATGAGGAAGATGAAGATACAACGCTTTCTTATGCTCTGGTAAAGGATGAGAAGAGACTTTCTCTTATAGATTCCAAAGATATTCTTCCTGGATTTTACTTTTTCGAATTTGCCCTGCAGGAAGGACCGGTTTTACTAAAGAGAAAACTAGGAAACCAGATTGTATGGAAGGAATTTTTGACCAATGGTTCTGAAGATGGAAAGAAGAGAAAAGAAACCATATTGGATACCATTGCAAAATACAGTGTGCCAAACTCCTATAAGGCTGCGGCATATTTTGAAAAGGGATACCGTCTGGAAGAAGCGGAGCAGATGATTTTAAATGAAATCAACGGTGTTAATCAGCGGCAGGACTGCTCGGATTTCCATTTTACTACCATTTTGACCACCTATTTTAAGCATCAGGATGAGATGTCTGACAAGGTGAAAGCTGTGATTAAGGATGCTGCTTTACATTACCGGTACTGGATTGACGAGCCGGGAGATGATGTTATGTGGTTCTTTAGCGAAAACCATGCACTGTTGTTCCACACCTGCCAGTATCTGGCCGGCCGTCTGTTCCCGGACGAGTTGTTTACCAACAGTGGAAAGCTTGGAGCAGAAGTCAGCGCCAGAGGCAGGGAACTGTTAGAAGAGTGGTTTGAGGAATTTTTCCGGGAGTTCATTACGGAGTGGAATTCCAACGCCTATATTCCGGTAGACGTTCATGGACTGGCTGCAATTTATAATGTGACCGATAAAGAAGACAAGCTTCACGAAATGGCGAAAAAGGCTCTGGATATGGTCAGCTACAGCCTGGCAGTCAATGCTCACAAAGGAGCGGTAATGACCAGTTTTGGAAGAACCTATGAAAAAGAGATGAAGGGCAACTACAATGCAGGAACCACAGCCCTGTTATATCTTTTCTATAATGAAGGCTTCCTGGCAAGAAACGGAATGGGAAATGTGGCAGTGGCCTGCGGTGATTATGAAGCGCCTCAGGAATATAAAAAGTATATTACCTTAAAAGAAGGCCAGAGCCTGATTTTTGAAAATACCCAGGGATTTGAGCAGCACGCAAACCTCTACACATACAAGAATAACGAGGTACAGCTTTCTACAGCCATTGGCTTTAAACCATTCCAGAATGGTTACCAGGAACATATTTTACAAGCAACCATTGATGAGACTGCCCAGGTATTTATCAACCATCCAGGGGAAACCCACCCATACGGCAGCGGAAGACCAAACTTCTGGGCTGGAAACAGCGTACTTCCTTTGGGAGTCCAGTATGAGAATCTGGCAATTCTGGTATTTGATACGCCGAAGGAAAACCGGATTGATTATACTCATGCCTATATTCCGTTAAGTGAATTTAACCAGTACAATGGAGATGAACATACCATTGTAGTGGAAAAAGATGGGGGATATATCGGAGTGAAATCCTTAAACAGTCTGTCCATGGTCAGCTGCGGACCGACTGCTCACAGAGAATTTGTTAGCTGCGGACGGAAGAACATCTGGGTAGTAAAGGTACAAACCCGAAAAGAAGCTGGAGAAATCGAAGACGTCTTTGAGGATATGCAGAACATTGGGATTGAGTGGAAAGAAGACGGCACCGTGCAGGTAACGGACAACGGAAAGGACTACGTGATTGGAACGGATCAGGCTCTTTTGGTAAATGGAGAAAAGGTTCATCATTATCCTATGGATCCGGCTGGAACTATCCGCGTGAAGGGAGAGTAAAGAGATGAGCGTTTATGAAAATCGTTTGAATCTGGTTGCAGACGCCATGCTGACCATGAAAAACAATGGGATTGAGGAAAAGTTCCCCATTAGTCTGATCGATATAGACTGCTGGGAATGGCCCCAGGGAGTTGGCCTTTATGGACTTTATAAATACTATGAGTTCAGTAAAGATGAGAAGATTTTAAACTTTCTGATTCAGTGGTTTGATGACCGGATAAAAGAAGGAATTCTGGAAAAAAACGTCAATACCACAGCTCCGATGCTGACATTAAGCTACGTATATGAGATTACAGGAAAAGAGGAATACCTGGATCTGATAAAGGAATGGACAGCCTGGATTATGGAAGAAAAAGGCCTGATTCGGACTGGAGACGGCTGCTTCCAGCACATGATTACCAAAAATCCCAACCAGGGGGAAATCCTGATTGATACCCTGTTTATGACCGTTTTGTTTTTGGCAAGGGCAGGAGTGATTCTGCACCGCCAGGACTGCATTGATGAAGCAAATTACCAGTTCTTGCAGCACATCAAATACCTGCTGAATAAACAGGAAGGTTTGTTCTACCACGGATTTAATTTTGACCGGAACAACAACTATGGCGAGATTATGTGGGGAAGAGGAAACAGCTGGTATACCGTTGCTATTATGGACTACATGGAAATGGTAGATTTGGATGCAGGACTGAAACGGCATTTTCTGACTGTTTACAAAAACCAGGTAAAGGCTCTGAAAAAGTATGCGGATTCAGAAGAAGGATTGTGGCATACAGTCATTAATGACAGCAGTTCCTATATCGAACTGTCTGCCAGCGCCGGCTTCTTATGTGGAATGATGAAGGGCATCCGAAAAGGTGTGATTTCAAAGGACGAGTATGGAGCAACCGTGCAGAAGGCGCTCTCTCATCTCCTGGATTATATTGATGAGAAAGGCGTTGTTAAAAATGTATCCTATGGAACCCCTATTGGAGAAAACGCAGAATTCTACAAGAATATTATATGCTGTCCAATGACCTATGGACAGGCCATGATGATTATGGCATTGCAGGAAGCAATGAGATACACGACAGAAAGGTAGCGGCTGAATGAAGAAAAAGGTGTTTTTTGAAGAGTTTGGATCATTATATTATTTCCATGGTTCCACCCAGAACTGGAAGATGCAGGGATTTCACTTCCATAAGCAATATGAAATTATCCTGTTTTTGTGCGACGGGGCGACTTTGGAAATAAAAAACCGGATTTACAATACGAAAGCAGGAGACATCTTTTTCATCAATAGTACGGAATACCACCGGACAGAGGGAAAAGAAGGCGAGGACTACAAACGTTATGTGCTGATGTTTGAACCAGAAAGTATTGCGCCTTTGTCGGAGGCCTTTGGATTCAATTTTACCAGTCTGTTTGAAGAATACCAGGAAGAGTATACCAATCATCTCCATCTGACAGGAAAGAACCTGAAACTGGTGGAGGACAAGATGCAGAATGTAGAAAAAACCATAGTCAAAGATTTCTCAAATATATACAACAAAAATAATGCCAGGATCGCAGTGCTGGATTTGCTGAATACCTTAAATGAGATGTTTGATACCCTTGTAAAGACCGATCCGGCTTACGAAGATGGAAGTTCCTCTGAAATTGCGGGGGGGGGTAAAACCAGGCTGATTCCTTACCGGAGCCGGATTGAAGAACTGAAAAAATACATTGTCCGCCATATTGATGAAAAACTGGAGTTAGAGGATCTGGCAGAAGTCTTCTACGTAAACCGGTATTATCTGAGCCATTACTTTAAAAAAGAAACGGGTTTTACCCTGAACCAGTACATTACCAATCAGAAAATCATAGCCGCAAAAAAGATGTTAAGCAGCGGAATGTCGGTAACAGAAGTAGCGATGGGACTCTCTTACAACAGCGACAGCCATTTTATTTCTACATTTAAAAAGATAACTGGCATTACACCTGGAAAGTATGCAAAAGAAAAAGAAAAAAATTAATAATCATATTAGGAAGGAGATTGTTATGAGGAAAATTTTAGCAGGAATGTTAGCAGGAGCCATGGTACTGGGAACCCTTACAGGGTGCTCCGGAGGACAGGAAAAAGCGGAGACAGCTGCAGCAGGCAAAACAGCAACGGAGGCAGCAGGAAAAGAAGCATCTAGCGGTGATGTAAAGACCCTGGATGTAGTCTGGTTCAGCGACGGAAAAGAAGGAGAGTCGTTTATGCGTCTGGCAGAAGAGTATATGGAACTCCATCCGGACATTAAGATCGAGCTGATTGAAGTTCCTTATGCAGACGTAGACAATAAGCTGAAAAATATGCTGAATGCTGGCGAGCAGCCGGCAATGGCACGACTGACCAACTTAGGCGTAGTTCAGAATCAGTTAATCGACTTAAACGAGTACGTATCCGATCCAGAAGCGTTTAAAAACAACTTTGGTACTGGTTTGAGAACCGATTTTGACGGTAAATTCCTGGCTGCTCCTATGGATGTAACCGCGAACGGTATTATTTACAACAAGACTGCATTTGAGCAGGCAGGCGTGGAAGTGCCTCAGTCAGAAGAAGACATCTGGACCTGGGAAGAGTATGAAGAGGCATTAAAGAAAGTAATGGAAGGAAGCGACTGCAAATACGGCATGGTATTTGACTTTTCTGCCATGAGATTTGCAACACTGCTGTATCAGGCAGGAGGCAGTCTCCTGAATGAAGATATGACAGCTTCTAACATTAATTCCCCAGAGATGAGAAGAGCATTAGAATGGTTTAAGAAACTCCATGATGATGGTATTATGCCGACTTCTGTATGGCTGGGAGCAGAGAACCCTAACGAGATGTTCCGTACCGGCCAGGTAGCAACCCATTTTGCAGGCAGCTGGATGATTGCAAACTATAAAGACCAGATCACAGACTTTGAGTGGGGCGTAACCTATCTTCCAAAAGATGCAGAACGTGCAACCGTTCCTGGAGGAAAATGGCTGGGAGCGTTTGCAGGAACCGGCGTAGAAAAGGAAGCTGCTGAGTTTATTGAGTGGATTTCCCAGCCAGAACAGAATGCCCGTTACTGCAAAGAAAATTACTATCTGTCTCAGGTAAAAGGAAATGAAGCGTTAGATTATGACTTTGGCGCAGAGTATTTTGAGATTTTCTCCAATGAACTGAATGCAAGCAGCGAGATTCCAGGTAAGGAATGGGGATATCAGGCATTTACCAATGCGATCTCGACCGATATGAAGAATGGCATTTCTGAAATGCTTGCAGGTAATGTTACGACAGACGAACTGATTGAAAATATTGATCAGATAGCAACTGACTTTTTAGCAGAATAAAAGAACATACGAAATGAATGAGCAGATGCGGCTTTCCCATTCTGGGAGAGCCGCATCCTTTATCAGAACCATTTTACAAGGAGAAGAAAAATGAGGGAAGAGTGGAAAAAACTGCCAGATCCAATGATATGCAGGGATGGCACACGGGTAAGAACAGTACAGGAATGGGAAGAACAGAGAAGACCGGAGATTTTGGAAATGTTGGAGCAGATGGAATATGGAAGGGTTCCGGAAGAAGAACTTTCGGTTTCCATCCATCTTGTGGATACGGCAGAGTCCGAAAACATTATGGAAGGAAGAGCCGTAAGAAAGACGGTGGAGGTCGAGGCCAGAAGAGGAGACAGACAGTTTGCGTTCTCCTTTATTGTGTTTGTTCCGAAAGCAGTCAGAAAGGCTCCGGTCTTTATTACCATATGCAACCGGGGAATCCGTGACAGCGATCCGTCCAGAGACTTTTTGAGCGCTTTTTGGCCGGCAGAAACCATTTTGTCCAGGGGATATGCGGCTGCTGTGTTCCGCACCCAGGAAGTGGCCCCAGACTATGAGGAAGGATTTTCTACCGGATTTCACAGATTGTTTCCAGAATATAGCGGGAGGAATACGATCCGTCCGGACAATCTGTATGGCGCCATCAGCGCCTGGTCCTGGGCGGTCAGCAGAATCGTCGATTATATAGAGACGGATCCGGATTTGGATGAAAACCGGATTGCCGTTGTGGGACACTCAAGGGGAGGAAAGACGGCTCTCTGGACGGCAGCCAGGGACAAGCGGGTGAAAATGGCTGCTGCAAGCTGTGCGGGAAACAGCGGAGATGCATTATCCAGGGGCAATACGGGAGAACGGATTGCAGATATTACGGATAAGTTTTCGTATTGGTTCTGCCCCGGATATAAAAAATACAGCAACAGAGAAGAAGAACTTCCTTTTGACCAGCATATGCTTTTAAGCCTGATTGCCCCAAGATTTCTCTATACATCAGCCAGAACCAGGGATGGCTGGGCAGACCCTGAGGGGCAGTTTCAGTCTTTGTTAGAAGCCAGTCCTGTTTATGAACTTTATGGAAAAGAGGGAATTAAAAAAGGCAGCCGCCAGCAGCCGGAAACCCCTTTGAAAGACGGCTGTATCGGCCACCATTTCAAAACCGGCCCTCACGAACTGGATGAGTATGACTGGAACTGCTATCTGGACTTTGCAGATCGGCATTTATAATGAAATCTCATTTAATGAGATAAAATAGTTGCATTTGATAGAAATGGACGTATAATAGAAGCAAAGATGAAGATAGTATCTTGTATGCAGCAAAAAAGGAGAAATTGATATGACAAAATACGTTGAAAATGTGAATGCGTATCTGTTGCAGATGAAAATAAAGCAGACATATATCAGCTTGAAAACTGGTATTGATACGAAAAAATTGTCACGTATTCTAACAGGAACGCAGGATATTACCAGCCAGGACATGGAAAAAATATCGAATGCATTAGGACAGAAAGTAGAATTCTTTTTGAGTGATGCTTTTGCAGCGCCGCAAATAAGCGAATCCGCTCCAGAACAGATTGTCTTTTATGCCGGAAATCCAACGGCGAAACAGGATAAAATAGCTAAGAAATTAGAGAAGCTGATGGAAAATATTGATGAAGTTATGAGCGCAAAACAACGTTTTTTCAATATGGCAAAGGAGTAATTAATGGATATCAAACGTTTGCGGAAAATACTGGAATACAGTGATTCTCATCGGGAAGAGATAGAAAGAAAAGTAAAGGATTTTTATTCCGCTGCTGGAATGAGCAGCGATAAAGAAGTATTGAATATTATGCAGATTGTGCGTCCATCGTTTGAAAAAAAGGGGTACCTTATTTTTGAGATACCCTTTGCGGACGAGGAAATAGGAGCGCTATGCTACAAAGGAGATGCTTTTGGATATATTGTGCTCAATACGTCTCTTCCAAAGGTAAATCTTAATTTCGCTTTATGCCATGAATTATATCATGTATTTTATCAGAAAAGTGAATTTAGAACCAAAGTAGAATTTGCAAAGGAAAATTATTATGAACATGAGGAAGAATTTGCAGCAAATCTGTTTGCTGGTATGCTCTTAATGCCGGAAAATAGTTTTTCCTTTATGTTTCATAAATTTAAAGAGGAATCAAAAGGTAAGGAGCAGGATACCATTATCCGTCTGATGAGTTATTATGAAGCGCCTTACATGGCAGTTCTGATTCGGTGCTATGAACTGGGATTGTTAGAAAATTTTAGTATTTCGGAAGAACTGCAGAACGCAGAACCAGACAAAATCAGAAAAAGATTCGTCGATCTGTGGCTGGATGAACGGATTCTGGATGCGACAAAGAAAGATGATTATGCTCATCTGGAAACAGTAGTAGAACAATTTGGAACAGAGTGTGTAAGAGACGATTATCTGAGTGAGCGGACTTTAACAAAAGTAATCCAGAATATGCGGACACTCTATGCAGAGATAAAGGGGGAGTAGAGTTGGCAGGAGGTTATACAGATACTCCCCATAATATGGAAGAGATTTTGCCCTATGTGATAGTTGGGAAAGAGAGAACTGCGGCAGAGCTGCTGGGAAATCAGACGTGCTATTTTTATGATACCTGTTCGTTCCGAAGGCATTCCAATTTAAAAAATGGGGAAGCGGACTATCTGTTCCGATATGTGAAAAAGCAAAAAGGCATAGTTGTGATTACAAGATGTATTCTAATGGAACTGGCATCTAAAAGCGGGATTTTAAATCAGGAAGATGTGTTATATATTAGACAGCTTGCAGAAGCGGGAATTAAAGTCCTGATTTTATATGAGGAAGATATATTTGCTGCTCTGGAGATCTGCTTTAGTACCAATGCAGTGATTAACCAGTACTTATGCTGGTCTGTGAGAACTATGAAAATTCCAGTAAGTACGATTACGAAAACGCTGGAAGAAAACGCCGACATTTCCGAAGAGATTATCAAAGGAAAAAATTTAGACAATGGCGGAGTTTATAAGCGTTTTTTTCAAACGGTCAGAAAGAATAAAGAAGCCGGAGATGATTTAGGAGAAGAACTGCTGGCAATTTGTCTGCATATTTTGTCCTATCTTCCAGGAGAAGAGGATGGAAAATTTTGTGTCATTACAGATGACAAAGGTGGAGCTGGTAAAATGGATGCGTTATTCAAAAAAACAGCAAAGCAGCATAAGGGAAAAAAGATAGGTATTTTCAGCACCCCAAAGCTTGTCCAGATTCTTTACAGAGAGGGAATTTTGGAAGATAAAAATCATATAAACGCACTATTAAGTGCTGGAACCAGCGGGAATCTTGTTGTGTTGGGTGCGTGTATCTACGATATCAGAAGCAGAGAGATTTCTGTCAGCAGTGAAGAATTGACAAATCTGATTCGGCAACCCAATGGAATCCATATCATTTTCTAACGGAGGATTTTTCATGAAGATTTTTTTAACTGGTCAGAAGCAGATTGGAAAATCCACCTGTATCCGCACATTTTTAAAACAGCATAAACTTCCAGTCTGCGGATTCTGTACCCTTCCAATCTATGAAGAAGGGAAACGGGCCGGATTCTGTCTGCACGCGCTGGTAGAAGTGGAAAAAAATGACCGGCAGTTTTCTATTCAGCATGATACCTATAATGAAGTAATACCAGGAATGTTCGATGGATTTGGCTACGAAATTTTAGAAAAAAGCCTGGAATATCCGGATCGTATTCTGGTGCTGGATGAAATCGGAATTTTGGAAAAAGACGAACAGAAGTATCTGAATCTGCTAAAAGAATCCATTCATACCCATAAAAACGTAATTGGTGTCTTGAAAAAGAAAGAGGCCGCCCACAATGCCTGGATGTGGACGGATCCGGAGATTCAGATTCTGGATTTGGACGAGATTTCGTTTGAAGAGGCGCTGAGGATTCTGGAAGAGAGGCTTATATGAACCGGCCGCCCTCCTGCATTTTTGCAGGACAGGGCGTCCGATGCGGTTTAGATCTCAATTAAATTGTATTCTTTACTTCCAAGTCCCAGTTTTACTGCATGGTCGATGCAGCTTTCCCAGTTGGTTTCCGGATGAGTATCGGTAAAATGGTCATGGTGACAGTGGTTCTGTTCTGCTAAGATGCTTCCATCCATAACCGGCTGGCGGTTAACAGCGTCCACACAGGCCATATCCAGGGCTACTGGGTCAAAAGATGCAAACATACCAATGTTTGGAACGATAGGCACGTCGTTTTCAGAATGGCAGTCGCAGTTAGGAGAAACGTCAACGACCAGGCTGACATGGAAGTTTGGACGATCTTTTAAAACGGCCAGGGAATACTCGGCAATCTTGCAGTTTAAAATATCATTTGCCTCATCGTAGTCCGGAGAAACGGCGTCAGTAGGACAGGCGCCGATACAGCGTCCACAGCCAACGCATTTGCTGTGATCGATAGAAGCTTTGCGGTTTTCGATGGTAATGGCACTGTGGGCGCAGTTCTTTTTGCACATACCGCAGCCGATGCAGACCTCCTGGTTGACATGAGGTTTACCGGCGCTGTGCATCTCCATTTTTCCAGCTCTGGAACCGCCTCCCATGCCGATATTCTTTAATGTACCGCCAAATCCTGTAGACTCATGGCCTTTAAAATGGGTTAAAGAAACAACAATATCCGCATCCATTAAGGCGCGGCCGATTTTTGCTTCTTTTACATACTGGCCGTCAATAGGAACCAGGGTTTCGTCGGTTCCTTTTAAACCGTCGGCGATGATCACGTGACATCCGGTCGTAAATGGATTGTATCCATTTTCGTAAGCTGCATCCAGATGATCCAGGGCATTTTTTCGGCGGCCTACATATAAGGTATTGCAGTCTGTTAAAAAGACCCGTCCGCCCTGGGCTTTAATCAGGTCTGCCAGAACTTTCGAATAATTGGGACGAAGATAAGCCAGGTTTCCCGGTTCTCCAAAATGGATTTTGATTGCTGTAAATTTGTTGTGAAAATCAATCTGGTCTAGCATTCCGGCTTTTTTGACCAGGCGTTCCAGCTTCTGAAGCAGATTTTCGTTTAAAGTTGTTCTCATGTTTGTAAAATAAACGTTCGATGGTGCCATAAGATCCTCCTTATTCAAATTGAAACTGAAATGATTATAGCCTAAGTTTTTAGTATTTTCAATATGCGGTTTTTGTGGTACACTGTTTCTAAATGCAGAAAGCATAGACAAAGAGACAACAGGAGGAAAAAGCAATGGAGAAAACACAATCCCTTGACACAATTTGCATCCAGGGCGGATGGAAACCAAAGAATGGAGAATCACGGGTGCTTCCAATTTACCAGAGCACGACTTTTAAATATGAGACCAGCGAGCAGATGGGGCGTTTATTTGACTTGGAGGAAGACGGATATTTTTATACCCGTTTAGCCAATCCTACCAATGATGCAGTGGCAGAGAAGATTTGTCAGCTGGAAGGCGGCGTGGCAGCCATGCTGACCTCTTCCGGACAGGCGGCAAATTTTTACGCAGTATTTAATATCTGTTCCGCAGGAGACCATGTAATCAGCGCAGCTACCATTTATGGCGGTACGTCCAACCTGTTTACCGTAACCATGAAAAAAATGGGGATTGAAGTAACTCTGGTGGATCCAGACGCATCAGAAGAAGAACTGGAACAGGCTTTCCGTCCAAACACCAAGGCGGTATTTGGAGAAACCATTGCAAATCCGGCTCTGGTTGTCCTGGATATTGAAAAATTTGCCAGACTTGCCCACAAACATGGAGTTCCTCTGATTGTAGATAACACCTTTGCAACGCCTATTAACTGCCGGCCGTTTGAGTGGGGGGCTGATATTGTAACCCATTCTACCACCAAGTACATGGATGGACACGCAATGTGCGTTGGCGGCTGTATTGTAGACAGCGGTAATTTTGACTGGAATGCCCATGCAGAAAAGTTTCCAGGACTTACCACGCCAGACGATTCTTACCATGGGGTTATTTATACAGAACGTTTTGGAAAGAAAGCATACATTACAAAGGCAACTGCCCAGATTATGAGAGACTTAGGATCGATTCAGTCCCCGCAGAATGCATTTTTATTAAACGTTGGTCTGGAAACTCTTCATCTTCGGGTTCCACGCCATTGTGAAAACGCGTTAAAGGTGGCTTCTTATTTAAAGAGCAGAGAAGACGTGGCATGGGTCAACTATCCGGGACTGGAGGGAGATAAGTATCATGAACTGGCAGAAAAATACCTTCCAAACGGCTCCTGCGGCGTAATTTCCTTTGGATTAAAGAGCGGAAGACAGGGCGCCCAGGTATTTATGGATAAGTTAAAACTGGCAGCCATTGTTACCCATG
>CAJMQQ010000063.1 GCA_905215625.1 uncultured bacterium | reverse complement strand
GGACAAGAAGCGTCGGGCGTCCGCCCTATGAAGATTCAGACAGAAAAATTCTTATGAAAACAAGCTTTCAACGCTTTTTCCGTCTGAATCTCCGCATGGCTGAACTGTTACAAAAAATTGTAAGATTTTTTTGAAGAATCTTGACAGAGCTGGACACAAATGCTAGACTGAATATGCTCATCGGAGGGCTGAACGTTTGGCCGGATAAGATGTCGGGAAAGAAGTTCCTGGTATTTTATCCGGCTTTTTTGTTCTGATCCAGCTCTCCGCAGGGAGGAATTTTTAAAAGAGGGGAAATGATGATGAAAGAACAAACGAGCTTTACAGAGGGCAGGATTTTTACTCCGCTGATCCGGTTTGCCATGCCCGTACTTCTGGCGCTGTTTTTGCAGGCTATGTATGGAGCAGTAGATTTGCTGATTGTAGGTCAGTTCGGGGCTTCAACGGATGTTTCGGCAGTATCCACGGGAAGTCAGGTTATGCATACGGTGACCGTTGTAATAGTGGGACTGTCTATGGGAATTACCGTTTTGGCGGCCCAGAAGATAGGAGAAAAGCAGCCGGAGGAAGCCGGTCAGGTAATCGGAAGCGGAATCTGCCTGTTTTCCGCAGTAACGGTTGCTGTGACGGTGCTGATGATATTTCTGGCAGAGCCAATGTCTGGCTGGATGCAGGCACCGAAAGAGGCCTTTGACCAGACGGTTTCTTATGTGAGAATCTGTTCCGCAGGCACAGTGTTTATCGTGGCCTATAATGTGCTGGGAAGTGTATTCCGCGGTATCGGAGATTCTAAAATGCCATTAATTACAGTGGCTATCGCCTGTCTGTTAAATATTGGAGGAGACCTTCTGCTGGTTGGCGGATTTCATATGGGAGTGGCAGGAGCTGCTTATGCAACGGTGTTTGCCCAGGCGTTCAGCGTGGTACTGTCTATTCTGATCATACGGAAACGAAAGCTTCCTTTCCGGTTTACCAGAGAATCCCTTCGGTTTGATAAAAAGATAATTGGAAAAATTGTGGCGCTGGGACTGCCCATTGCTCTGCAGGATTTGCTGGTCAGCGTGTCCTTTCTGGTTATCATTGCCATAGTCAATTCTCTGGGTGTCGTGGCATCTGCGGGAATCGGAGTGGCAGAAAAACTCTGCGCATTTATTATGCTGGTTCCGTCTGCTTATTCCCAGGCCATGTCTGCCTTTGTAGCGCAGAATATCGGAGCCAGGAAGCCGGACAGGGCAAAAAAGGCCCTGTTTTGCGGAATCGCATCTTCCGTGGCAGCCGGTCTGATTATGGCCTATGTATCTTTTTTCCATGGGGAAATTCTGGCAGGCCTGTTTTCCAGGGACAGTCAGGTAATTGCGGCTGCGGCTGATTACCTGAGGGCATATGCCATTGACTGTATCTTTACTGCATTTTCCTTCTGCTTTGCAGGATATTTTAATGGCTGCGGAAAGACCGTATTTGTTATGGCACAGGGGCTGGCAGGAGCATTTGCAGTGAGAATTCCGGTATCGTATCTGATGAGCCGGATTCCGGGAATCTCTCTGTTTGGTATTGGACTTGCTGTTCCGGCCTCCACCCTGCTGCAGATTGCCCTTTGTGTGGGATATCTGATTTATACAGAAACGGTCCGGAAAAAACAGGAGGGGTAAGGCGGCTGCGGTCAGGGAAAAGTCTTGCCGTTTTTCCAGCCGTGTGATATACTGGAAAGCAATTCAGATTATGGAGGATTCAGGAATGGAAGAAAAAAATCTTGTGCCGGAAGCAGAGGAAAAAGAAGTGGTTTCAAAGCACTTCATTGAGCAGGAGATTGATAAAGATTTAGCAGAAGGCGTTTATAATCATGTACAGACCCGTTTCCCACCGGAGCCAAACGGCTACCTGCATATTGGACATGCCAAGTCCATTCTGTTAAATTATGGACTGGCAAAGGAGTACGGCGGAAAGTTTAACCTTCGTTTTGATGACACCAACCCGACTAAGGAAAAGACAGAGTTCGTAGAATCCATTATTGCAGATGTAAAGTGGCTGGGAGCAGATTTTGAAGACCGTTTATTCTTTGCATCCAATTATTTTGAGCAGATGTATGAGTGTGCGGTAAAGTTAATTAAAAAAGGAAAGGCATTTGTCTGCGATCTGACAGCAGAGGAAATCCGCCAGTATCGCGGCGACTTTACCACCCCTGGTAAGGAGAGCCCATACCGGAACCGTACCATCGAAGAAAACCTGACTCTGTTTGAAGAGATGAGAGACGGAAAATATCAGGACGGCGAGAAGGTGCTTCGTGCCAAGATCGATATGGCTTCTCCTAATATCAACATGAGAGATCCGGTTATTTACCGGGTAGCCCGTATGGAACACCACAATACCGGAAATAAGTGGTGCATTTATCCAATGTACGATTTTGCCCACCCGATTGAGGATGCCATTGAGCACATTACCCACTCGATTTGTACCCTGGAGTTTGAGGATCATCGCCCATTGTATGACTGGGTAGTAAAAGAGTGTGAATTTGAAAATCCGCCCAGACAGATTGAGTTTGCAAAGCTGTATCTGACGAATGTGGTAACAGGCAAGAGATATATTAAAAAGCTGGTAGAAGACGGTATTGTAGACGGCTGGGATGATCCCCGTCTGGTTACCATTGCAGCTCTTCGCCGGAGAGGATACACACCAGAGTCATTAAAGATGTTTGTTGATCTGGTTGGAGTTTCCAAGGCAAACAGTTCGGTTGACTATGCAATGCTGGAATACTGCATCCGTGAAGATTTGAAACTTAAGAAAGCCAGAATGATGGCAGTATTAGATCCGGTTAAGCTGGTGATCGACAACTATCCGGAGGGTCAGACAGAAGAACTGTCTATTCCAAACAATCTGGAAAATGAAGCCCTTGGAGAGCGTACCGTTCCATTTGGAAGAGAACTTTACATTGAACGGGAAGATTTTATGGAAGAGCCGCCTAAGAAGTATTTCCGTCTGTTCCCAGGCAATGAAGTGCGTCTCATGGGCGCTTACTTTGTCACCTGTACCGGATGTGAAAAGGATGAAAACGGCAATGTGACAGTGGTTCATTGTACCTATGATCCGGAGACCAAGAGCGGTTCTGGATTTACCGGACGGAAAGTAAAAGGAACTATCCACTGGGTTGCTGCCCATACCGCTGAAAAGGTGGAATGCCGTTTATATGAGAACATTGTAGACGAGGAAAAGGGTAAGTTAAATGAGGATGGTACCTTAAACTTAAATCCAAATTCCCTGACTATTATTAAAGACTGCTATGTCGAACCGGCATTAAAAGAGGCTAAGGCTTACGACAGCTTCCAGTTTATGAGAAACGGCTATTTCTGTGTGGACTGCAAGGACAGTACGCCGGAACATCCTGTATTTAACCGGATTGTTTCGTTAAAGAGTTCTTTTAAAATTAATAAATAAGTAACGATTCAGGACGGCGGGAAAAGTCGTGTCAAGCTTGTTTGTAAACGGCTTTTCCCACCAGATTTCACATCGGAGGAATCTCCGATGCTTCTTGTTCGGCAAAGCCGGACAAGAAGATGCCCGTCCTGAATCAATAAAAAGGCCGAGGGGAAAGATGCAGGATGACTGCCTTTTCCGTAAGGCCTTTTGCATTTGCAGAGTTTAGTATCCGTGTACCGTATTGCCTCTGTACATGGATGCTGGAAAAGAGGAAAGAATATGGAACTTCTGGTGCCGTTGGATGGGCGTTCCCAGACGCCGATCTATGAGCAGATTTACCGGTTTATCCGCGAAGAAATCCGGAAAGGAAATTTAAAGGCAGGAGAGAGGCTTCCGTCCAGTCGGGTTTTGTCGGAAAACTTAAAAGTCAGCCGCAGTACCGTCCAGTTAGCTTACGATCAGTTGTCTGCAGAAGGTTATATGGAAACTGTGCCTTATAAAGGATGTTTTATTGCAGATACAGAAGGCTTGTTCAAGTTGGAAGAGGGACAGTCCGGAACGTGGACAGAAGGATTTTTGTGCAGTCAGACAGAAGAAAGCCAGCCGGAGTGGAAAGGAAACATTGATTTTTCCCCCAGGGGAATTGATTTGGAAAATTTTCCATTTGGCGTCTGGAGAAAATTAAACAGGGATACCTTGGTAGACGACAACCGGGAAATGTTTGGGGCCGGAGATCCTAAGGGAGAGCTGCCCCTTCGGGAGGCAATCCGTTCGTACCTTCATTCCGCCAGAGGCGTGAACTGCAGGGCAGAGCAGATTATTGTGGGTGCTGGAAGCGAATATCTGCTGATGCTCCTTTCCAGAGTGCTGGGAGACGGCCATCAGATTGCCATGGAAAATCCGACTTACAAGCAGGCTTACCGGGTGTTAAGTGGGCAGGGTTATCCGGTATGCCCGATCAATATGGACAAATATGGGATGCGGACGGCCTTGCTGCAAAAAAGTGGGGCAGATGTGGCCTATGTGATGCCTTCCCACCAGTATCCTACCGGTATTGTCATGCCGGTAAAGCGGCGGCAGGAGCTTTTAAACTGGGCCTATGAACAGGAAGGGCGGTATCTGATAGAAGACGACTATGACAGTGAATTCCGTTACAAGGGAATGCCAATTCCGGCTCTTCAGGGAATGGATCAAAAGGGAAGAGTCATTTATATCGGCACATTTTCCAAGTCCATTGCTCCGGCAATCCGGATTGGATTTCTGGTGCTGCCTCCGTCTCTTCTGGAAACTTACGAAAAAAAGGCGTCTTTTTATTCGTCTACCGTATCCAGAATTGACCAGAATGTGCTGTATCAGTTTTTGGTAAAAGGCCATTATGAGCGGCATTTAAACCGGATGCGGGCAGTATATAAGGGAAAGCACGACGCACTTTTAGGAGCGTTAAAAAAGCTGGAAGACCGGTTTGCCATTTATGGAGAACACGCGGGACTTCATGTGCTGTTAAAACACAAGAAGGGACTGGAGGAGAAGCGGCTGATTGAGCTGGCTGCTGAAAAAGGTGTTAAGATATACGGATTATCGTCCTATTTTATTTCAGAGGATGGAAACAGTTATCCGTCTACCCTTGTTCTGGGATACGCTACCCTTACCCAGGAAGAGATAGAAGAAGGAGTTAGCCTTTTAAATGAGGCCTGGAAGGAGAAAAATAATGGAATTAACCACATTGTGCTATCTGGAGAAAGAGGACCAATATCTGATGCTTCATCGGATCAGCAAGAAAAATGATGTAAATAAAGATAAGTGGATTGGAATCGGCGGCCATTTTGAAGGAATTGAAAGTCCGGAAGAATGCCTTTTGCGGGAAGCAAAAGAAGAAACAGGACTGACGCTTACTTCCTATCAGTTTCGTGGGTTGGTAACCTTTATTCCAGATGAAATGACTTCCGAATATATGTGTCTGTATACAGCAGATGGCTGGGAAGGCGAGATGACAGACTGCAATGAAGGAAAGCTGGAATGGGTGGAAAAGAGCCGGATTGGAAGCTTAAACCTCTGGGAAGGCGATCGAATTTTTATGAAACTATTAAAAGAAAATGCGCCGTTCTTTTCGCTGAAACTCCGCTATGAGGGAGATTCTCTCAAAGAAGCGGTACTGGATGGGAAAAAGCTGGCGCTGCCATTAGGAGAAGAATGGAGAGTGTGAAGAAACACAGGCAAAGAAATAAGGAGCTGCGGGGGCAGCTCCTTTTGAAGGGGGTAGTAAATAATGAAATAGGTAGGTATCTTTATGTATATAATGGCCATTTGGGATCATTCTCAGATGGCTCTTATTTTTTGTCGAGTCCGGCAACGGGTGCGCGCTGGTTGCCGCCGGCCTCAGGTTTTTGCAAAATTCCGTACCTGGTAATCTTGCCGGCAGTGATTGGATGCATCTTTGTAGCTGTCAATCATCTGCTTGATAATTATACTATACAAAACAATTGTGTGCAGAATATGGCCATTTTCTAAAATCAAAATAAACAATTTCGAAGGAAAATCTAACAAAAAACGAAAGAAAAAGTTGTTTATTCTGGATAAAGCTGGAAATACTTCTTTTAAAGAGTCATAAGGTTTTAGAGAAGGGAGACTTTATTATGGTAGAAGTAGCAGTGGGATTTAAACAGACCCAGGACATCATTGATTTTGTACGGAAGGTCAATCAGTTTTCCTGCAGTGCGGATTTAGTCAGCGGAAATCGGGCAGTAGACGCTAAATCGTTAATGGGGGCTCTGGCCATCAGCCAGGCGGCGGATTTGAAACTGGTAATTTATGAAAATTCCCAGAATGAAGCAGAAGAGATGGTTTCTGACCTGCAGGAATTTGCACCACAAAAAACTTGATTTTTATATAAGTTTTTGCTAGAACAAAATTGAACGAAGAAGATCGTGGTCGTTCGGCTCACGATTGGAGTTCCCAAATAAGAGTTCGGTTCACTCTCCCGAATAGGCGCAATGCCGAAAAGCAAGTAGCCTTACCAAAGAGCATCAATGCTTCTGATTTAGGTCAGGAGCATTTTTTATATTCCATACACAGGCGGATTACCATGGATATGTTATTGCAAAAATACAATGACTACATTCGCTTAAAAAATTGTAGAGCAGAATATCGATTATCCAATGGCTAATCAGACTTATATTGAAACATTCTTTCATCAATAAACTGATATGTATATAAGAAGACAGCAAATCGTAGAAGTAAAAGGTTTTACTCTTTATACACCGGGAAATGACATTATTGTTACTGACTCATTTTGAAATTTTTATTAGATTTTACGGTTGGAAAGAAATATTATAAAAATGGTTAAGAGATTACTGCCGTATCTATGACGTTCAAAGCATGGATGCGGCAGTTTTGTATTTCAGCTTTCCTTCCACCAGTGCAGGAGCAGCAGGATTCCACCATAGAAGATTCCAATCAATCCGATTTGAACGGCGGTATTAAAAAAGACCGGCAGGGAGTGGAGAACGTGAAAAATGGGCAGAGGACAGGACAACAGGGCGCGGCAGAAACCAATGGACAAAATGAGAGTTAAGGCTGGTTTTATCAGGGTTTCCAATGGCGCCCAGGAAAATTCTGCAATACGGGACAGGGAAACAAGGTTCAGACAAGCCAGCAGGATTTCGCTTCCTAAAAGTCCCCACAGATAAGCCAGGATTCCGAAGCGGGGAATCCCGAAAACCACAAATCCCAGGCGGAAAATCATAGCCGCAACATTCTGTGCAAATGTGGTAGAAGTTTTCCCAAGGCCGTTTAAAATGCTTCCCATGGTGGTGGCGAGATACATAAAAGGACAGAGCCAGGCCAGGATGGAGATATAAGTTCCGGCATTGGAATCGTGAAAAACGCTGGTTCCAAGGGAATGCCCATAGATCCGGAAAATTCCCACGCAAAAAATCCCCATATATAGGCTGTAGCGGATAGCCATGGAAATGGTATTGGAAATCCGCTCCTTGTTTCCGGCAGACTGGGCTTTGGCTACTGCGGGAAGCAGAAGAACCGCCATAGAATTGGTAATGGCAGAAGGAAACAAAATAAAAGGCATCGCCATTCCGGTCAGTACGCCGTATATAGAAAACGCCTCGTCGCTGTTTAGCCCAAAGGTCTGGAGACGGCTGGGGATCCAGATGGCTTCCGCGCTTCCGAGAAGGTTCAGCACCAGCCGGTTTCCCATGAGGGGAAGGGCCAGCGTCATAAGGGGAATGGACAGGGAAAGCCAGGAAGCCGGATGGGGATAAGCAGGGGAATCAGCAGGAAAAGCAGCAGAGGAAGTGCGGGAGAGGGTGTCTGCAGCATCTCCTGTCTTCTGGGGAGGAACCAGACACAGGGCGCACAATGTAAAACAGGCAGACGCTATTTCTCCGATAAGATGCCCAAGCACAGCCAGTTCAACCGTTATTTCCCGTCCCTGCTCCATCCAGATGTCTGCAATCAGAAAAACCAGCCCCATCCGGACGACCTGTTCCGCTACCTGGGAGAATGCCGGAACCCTGGATTTCTGCATACCATAATAGTAACCGTTGATACAGGCGTGAAAAGCCGCAAAGGGAACGGACAGCGCGATGACAGGAAGAAGAGGAGTGCACCGCTCTTCTAATAAAATGCGGGAAGCAATCCAGTGTGACGAATGGGAAATGCCAAGAGCCATCAGGATGGATAACAGCATGGAGACCACAAGACCGGACAGAAATACCTTTTTTCCCTGGCTGACATGGGCGGCGATGTATTGGGAGAGCGTAGTCTGGATAGAACCGGCGCATACGGAAAAACAGATGCCAAACACCGGATGAACCATGTTGTAAAGTCCCAGGCCTTCTGCGCCAATGGTTCTGGACAGGAAAATCCGGTAAAAAAATCCCAGAACCCGACAGGCAAATCCTGTTGCCGTCAGCAGCAGAGTGCCGGCTAAAAATGCACGTTTTTGTGGGGAAAGTCCGGAAAAGGAGGGCATAAGACGCTCCGCAGAAGAAAATTACTATAAGATATGAAAATGGAAAACAAAACATGACAGAGAACTATTTGAAAAAATATTACTATTCCTATTGAAATTATAGGAATTTAGTGTATAATGAAATCACAGGGAAGAAAACGGTATAATTCCTTGAGAAAGGCGGTAAATCAGTTGAGTGAATTTATTTATTTAGATAATGCAGCGACTACCAAAACCAGTCAGGCAGTGGTAGATGCGATGATGCCATATTTTAATCAATATTACGGGAACCCTTCTTCAGTATATTCTTTTTCTAATTATGGAAAAGAAGCTATGGCAAAGGCCAGAAAGCAGATTGCAGACGTACTGGGGGTAAATCCGGAAGAAATTTATTTTACAGCCGGAGGAAGCGAGTCCGATAACTGGGCGCTGATTGCAACTGCAGAAGCGTACCAGGACAAGGGAAAACACATTATTACATCCAAAATTGAACACCATGCAGTCCTCCATGCCTGTCAGTATCTGGAGAAGCGGGGATTTGAGGTAACCTACCTGGATGTAGACGAAAATGGTACTGTGGATTTGGAGCAGTTAAAATCCGCTATCCGTCCAGATACCATTTTGATTTCCATTATGTTTGCCAACAATGAGATTGGAACCATTCAGCCGGTTAAGGAAATCGGAGAGATCGCCAGGGCAAACGGCGTTTTGTTCCATACGGATGCTGTCCAGGCTTTCGGCCACGTACCGATTCAGGCAGACGAGCTGAATATTGATATGTTAAGCGCCAGCGGCCACAAATTCAACGGCCCGAAGGGAATCGGATTTTTATATATCCGGAAAGGAATTAAGACCAAATCCTTTATCCATGGAGGCGCCCAGGAGAGAAAGCGCCGTGCGGGTACAGAAAACCTTCCTGGTATTGTGGGAATTGGCGAAGCAGCCAGACTTGCGGCAGAGAGTTTAAATGAACGGCAGGAAAAGGAAATCCAGATGAGGGATTATCTGATTAACCGGATTACGGCAGAAGTGCCTTATGTACGGTTAAACGGACACCGGACCAACCGGCTTCCTAACAATGTGAACCTGTCCTTTCAGTTTATTGAAGGAGAATCCCTTCTTATTATGTTGGACATGGCGGGTATCTGCGGTTCCAGCGGTTCTGCCTGTACGTCCGGATCTCTGGATCCGTCCCATGTGCTCTTAGCCATTGGGCTTCCTCACGAGATTGCCCATGGTTCCTTAAGATTGACTTTGTCAGAGGAAAATACCATGGAAGAAATGGATTATGTAATTGAAAAAATCAAGGAGATTGTAGCCCGACTTCGGGAAATGTCTCCGCTTTACGAAGACTATATCAGAAAATCTGCAAAATAAACAATAAAGACAATAAAAGGAGAATAGAAGTTATGTATACAGAAAAAGTAATGGATCATTTTCAGCATCCAAGAAATGTAGGGGAACTGGAGAACCCAAGCGGTATGGGAACTGTAGGCAACGCCAAATGCGGCGATATTATGAGAATGTATCTGGATATTGACGATAACCAGATTATCCAGGACGTTAAATTTAAAACCTTTGGCTGCGGCGCTGCAGTTGCTACCAGCAGCATGGCTACGGAACTGGTAAAAGGAAAAACCATCCAGGAAGCGATGGAAGTTACCAATAAAGCGGTCTGTGAGGCACTTGACGGACTGCCTCCAGTTAAGGTACACTGTTCTTTGCTGGCAGAGGAAGCAATTCATGCGGCTTTGTGGGATTATGCTGAGAAAAAGGGCATTACCATTGAAGGATTAAAAAAGCCGAAGAGCGACATCAGCGAGCATGAAGAGGAAGAAGAATATTAAGAGCTGTCTGCACGAAAGAAAGCGTTGATTGTGCTTACAGCCCTGACTGAAAGGCAGAGAGAATGAAGAGAGAGAAAGTCGTAGTAGGATTGTCCGGAGGAGTGGATTCCTCTGTGGCAGCCCTGCTGTTAAAAGAACAGGGATATGACGTCATCGGGGTTACCATGAAGACCTGGGACGGCGCGGAAAGCATCATAGAAGACGCGAAACGGGTGGCAGACTTCTTGTCCATTCCTTACCATGTAATTGATTTTACAGAAGAATTTCACCGCCATGTGGTGGATTATTTTGCAGAAGAATATCTTCACGGCAGAACGCCGAACCCCTGCGTGGTGTGCAACCGGCACGTAAAATGGGAGGCGCTGTTAGACAGAAGCAGAGAATTTGGAGCTGAACTTGTGGCAACAGGCCATTATGCCAGGGTAGAGAAACTTCAAAACGGCCGTTATGCTCTGCGATCATCTGTGACTGCCGCAAAAGATCAGACCTATGCGCTGTATAACCTGACCCAGGATCAGCTGGCCAGAACCCTGATGCCGGTAGGATCTTTTGAGAAAGAGGAAATCCGGCAGATAGCCAGAGAAGCCGGGATTCCGGTAGCAGAAAAGCCGGACAGCCAGGAGATCTGCTTTATTCCGGATCAGGATTATGCCGGATTTATTGAACGGTATACGGGAAAACAGATTCAGCCAGGCAATTTTGTGGATCAGGACGGCCGGATTTTAGGACGGCATAAAGGAATTATCCATTATACAGTCGGACAGAGAAAAGGCCTGAATCTGGCTTTGGGACATCCTGTTTTTGTAACAGAGATCCGGCCGGATACCAATGAAGTTGTGATTGGAACCAATGAAGACGTATTTACAAAATCCCTCCTGTGTAGTAAGCTTAACTGGATGGCAGCAGACGGATTCCATGGATCAGAACTCCGGATGCGGGCAAAAATTCGATATGCCCATAAAGGGGCTATGTGTACCATCCGGGAAGCTGGAGAAGACCTGGCAGAGTGCGTATTTGACGAGCCGGTACGGGCTGTGACGCCAGGCCAGGCAGTAGTCTTTTACCAGGATGACTGGGTAGCAGGAGGAGGAATTATCCAATGAAACGAAGCAGGCTTGCGGCAGTAGCGGCGCTGTCAATGGCAATTTTATTAAATGGATGCAGTACTGGTTATTCGTCAATGGAAGTGCCGGCAGGGAGTAAAGAGAGAATAGAGAGAGAAACTCCCAGTGTCCAGACCAGCAGGAAGGAAACTCTGGTGACCAGGGCAGCGGCCGAAAGTTACCAGCCAGCAGATGAAACCGTTTATGTGACAGGTGATCGGGTAAATTTACGCCGTCAGGGAAGCTCAGACAGTCCGGTAATCGGCCGGGTAAATAAAGGCACAGAGATGAAACGGACGGGAACCGGCAGCCAGTGGAGCAGGGTAGAATACCAGGGCCAGGTCTGCTATATTTCCAGCCAGTACCTTTCAGGAGACAAACCGGCAGAGACAAAGCCGGCAGAAACGGCCAGTCAGGAAAATAAGAACCAGACAGCAGGCCAGAACCAGGGAACTATCAGTGAAGTACGGTTAAATCCGGACTGGCAGTATGCCGGATTTTCTAAGATTAATTCTGGGGCGGCCATGCTTTATAAAGCAGAGACCAACCGAAAAGACCTTGTAGTATGTGTCAATGCAGGCCATGGGACAAAAGGCGGAGGCAGTGTGAAAACTCAGTGTCATCCGGACGGAACTCCAAAAGTAACCGGAGGAACCACCCAGGCAGGAGCGACGACTGCCGTTGCAGTTTCCAGCGGTATGGAGTTTGCGGATGGCACCCCGGAAAGTAAAGTAACCCTTCAGCTTGCTTTAAAATTAAAAGAAAAGCTGTTGGCGGCTGGTTATGATGTGCTGATGATTCGGGAAAGCGATGATGTACAGCTGGACAACATTGCCCGTACCGTTATTGCCAATCAGACCGCAGACTGCCATATTGCCCTTCATTGGGATTCCACATCAAAAGACAAAGGGGCTTTTTATATGAGTGTTCCCAATGTCGCTTCTTATCGGAATATGGAGCCGGTAAAATCCCACTGGCAGCAGCACAATGCGCTGGGGGAAAGTCTGATTAGCGGCTTAAAGTCAGCAGGAGTCAAGATTTTTTCCAGTGGTTCTATGGAAATGGATTTAACCCAGACTTCTTTTTCCACCATTCCTTCTATCGATATTGAACTGGGGGATAAAGCTTCCGATCATTCTGGAGAAACCTTAGACAATCTGGCTTTGGGACTGGTAAGCGGCGTTAATCAGTTTTTTGCACAGAAAACCGATTCATAGGAAAATCAGCAGGGGAATACGTGAAAGAAAAATTAGTTACCAATAAAAAAGCTTATGGAGCTGTTCTTATCATAAGCCTTCTGGCGGCATTGCTGCTGGAAGGCTTTCTGGCAGTGGCATCCGTACATCATGGAAAAGGCCAGTCCAGCGTCAATCTGTGGCCGGAACAGATTGCTTCTATCAGCGGATATGATGTGTCATCCCAGAATGGCGCCAGTATGGTTGCAAAGACAAGCAGCGATCCGCAGATGTATTTTACAGAAACCGGCTATCCTTATGGACGGCTGGCCATTACGTTTGCAGAACCCATCGAACAGGACATTCAGGCGCAGATTTACAGCCTTGGGGCAGGAGAAGTCTATTATCAGACTGTTTTTATCCAAAAAGGAAGCAGCAGGGCAGAATTTGATCTGATCTGCCGGGATTATGGCCAGATGCGCATTGATTTAGACGGTAGTTTTGTCCTGAAAACCATAGATGCCTATCCAGTTGTACCATGGGGAGAAATCAGCCTGGAACAGGTTTTAAAGCAGTGGAATATGGGAATATTTCTGTTCTTATGGCTTATGATGCTGGGAGTTACGTACATCATAGCAGACTTTGCTAAAGATTCCAGAAAAAAAGAAGCAAAGGAACGATCCCGCATTGTTTCCCTGGATCTGCTCCGTACTATGGCGGCCTATTTTGCTGTGGCCTGCCATGTCATAGGCCCTGTGATTCAGGAAGCGGGGATGTATACGCCTATATGGAAGCTGCTTTCAGCAGGAAATCTTCTTTTGCTGACCTGTAATCCATTATTTTTAATGATCAGCGGCGCTTTGCTGATAAAAGATCGACAGGAGTCACCGACAGCCTTTTATAAAAAGCGGCTTGGAAAAATCGCCGTTCCGCTGGCAGCATACTATCTGTTTTATATGGCAGTGTTCTGGACAGGGGATTTGACGGTATTCCAGTGGGTAAAACGGGCAGTCCGGGTAATGTTAACTGGATCCTCAGATATTGCCCCCCATTTCTGGCTGATATACGCTATGATTGTGATCTATGTTTGTGTGCCGTTTCTGAGAAAGACCGTGGGACGGCTGGGAGAAACCGGAGGAAAGCGATTGTTTCTGGTCATTGCTGCAACACTTTCTGCGGCAGCCTGGATGAAGAGCAAAGGATTTGGAGGCAGCCTGTGGTTTAACTGGATTTTATGGTTAGGGATTTTTGTGTCCGGATATATCATCATACAACCCTATATGCGCAGATATGATGGCTTTTTGGGCCTGTTCGGACTTGCCATGGCAGCAGTGTCTTATCAGATTATGATGAACAGAAGCGATTATTCAGGGATTATTTTTAACGGTTCTATTTTAATCGTAGGGATTTCATGGGCAGTCTTTGTATTGGCTCTGCGGATGGAAAACATCCTGGGATGGGCGGCAGAATGGTTGTCCTTTCTTGGCAGACACAGTTTCTCTGTTCTCTTGATTCATTGGCTGGTGCTGTACCGGATTTTAATGCCGGGATATATTCCAGGCTTGTTGTCCCATGGGTTCACATTCCGGATTTTTGGAACATTTATTGCTGCAAGCGGCCTTTCCTTAGCAGCGGCTTTGATATTTGACAACCTGATTCAGGCAGGATTTGAAAAATTAATAGAAGAAATCAGAAAAAAATAAAAATTACACTACCCAAAACGTAAAATTTCGTGTATAATACTACAGGCAGCAGCAAAAGGAGACGTATCGAAGTGGTCGCAACGAGCTTGACTCGAAATCAAGTTGTCGGGTAACCGGCACGTGGGTTCGAATCCCACCGTCTCCGCTATAGGAAAACCCCTGCAAGTAAGCGAAAAAACGCTTATTTGCAGGGGTTTTCTGCTTCTCACAAA
>CAJMQQ010000062.1 GCA_905215625.1 uncultured bacterium | reverse complement strand
ACAAGAACTTTTAAAAGAGTGGTGTGACCGTCTGGTTTCTTTGCAGATTACAGAATGGAACGATAAGGAATTTTACGGAGGAATCATGTGCCCGTCATGCGGACGGATTCATGGCCGATGCAGCGATGCGATCTATCCGATGATGTATATGGCAAAAGAAACCGGAGATTCCAAATATTTAGACTGCGCCAGACGTCTGTTTGCCTGGAGCAGCAATATGTTCCGCAGGGACGGCTGCTGTTACAACGATACCAACAGCAACTGGAGAGGGATTACGGTATTTTCTGAAATCCAGTTAGGAGAGGCGCTGCTGGCATTTGGAGATCTTTTAGACAAAGAGGAATATACGGTCTGGAAAGACCGTTTCCAGGAAATGGCAGACTATCTGTATCTGCATATTGAAGAAATCGGTGGAAATATTAACTACCCGATTACCTGCGCCTATGCGATGGCGGTAGCGGCAAAACTGCTGAAGGATAAGAAGTATTCTCAAAAGGGAAGAACGCTTGCCGTATTTGGGGCAGATCATATCACAGAGGACGGATTGCTTTACGGAGAAGGAAAAAAGCGGGAAGCAGTCAGTCCAAAGGGATGCCGTCCGGTGGATTTGGGATATAATGTAGAGGAGTCCCTTCCGGCCCTTTTGCAGTATGCGGTTATGGAAGAGGATGAAGAAATTTATCAAAAGGCAAAATCTGCGTTAAAGACCCATTTAGAGTTTATGCTTCCGGACGGCGCCTGGGACAACAGCTGGGGAACCAGAAACAACAAGTGGTCTTACTGGGGAAGCCGGACTTCCGACGGATGTCAGGCAGGTTTTGGAATCCTGGCGGCAGAAGATGCCCAGTGTTCCGAAGCATTCCGGAGAAATACAGGACTTTTGCGCCGCTGCACCAAAGACGGCCTTCTGTATGGCGGCCCTATGTTTGTCAGCGAGGAAGAACCGGCCTGTGTACACCATACCTTCTGTCATGTCAAGTCCCTTGCCACCTTCCTGCACAGAAAGGACGCCTTACAGCCGCCAGCCAGTCTGCCGTCTGATACCAGAGACGGACTGCGCTATTATCCGTCAGTTCATGTGGGACTGATTGGAAAAGGCGGCTGGCGGGCAACCGTATCCGATTATGACGTGGAGTACAGCGAGCGGGGCCATGCAACCGGCGGTGCGGTAACCCTTTTATGGCATAAAGATCTTGGCCCTGTTTTTGCCGGAACAATGGGAGACTACCAGTTAGTAGAACCCAATAATATGCAGCTTACAAGAAACGGGGAGCCGAAGTGCCAGACCCCAAGAATCTCCTATCAGGGAGAAGACGGAGAAACCTACGAGAATATTAACGACCTGACAGCCAAAGTTTCCTATGAGGAACAGCCGGAACAGATCCGGGTTCAGGCAGAAGGCGTTTTAAGAACCGGAAAACAGGAAGGAACCTGCAAATTTCAGGTTCAGTATGAATTTGCAGAAGATAAGGTCTGCTGGAACGTAACTTCCTGCGGCCATGACGCGGTGCTCTATCTTCCAGTGGTTTCTGAGTGTACGGAAACGGTTGCAGCAGATGGAAACCAACTGAAAATCCAGAGAGCAAACGGAAAAACCTTGTGTATACAGGCGGATGCCCGGATTCTGGTGGAAACAGACAGCTACTATAAAGGAAGAATGTTTAATCCAGTTGGCGGTATGCAGGCATTAGACTGCCGGATTCGCCTGAAAAAGGGAGCTCCGGTCAGCATTCAGATGACGGAGGAATGAATATGAAGGGAGAAACTTATCTAAAAGAACTGCTTGGAAGCATGGATATGGAAGAAAAAGCAGCCCAGCTTCTTCAGCTGACAGGAGCTTATTATTCTGGAAGTGGTATTGAGACAGGTCCTGAACAGCGGATGCAGATTCCGGAAAAAATGGTTCGGGAAGCCGGTTCAATTTTAAATGTATCCGGAGCGTCTGTATTAAAAACCGTTCAAAAACGTTATCTGGAAAATAGTAAACATAAAATCCCCTTGTTGTTTATGGCAGATGTGATTAATGGCTACCGGACGGTTATGCCCATTGCACTGGCTCAGAGCTGTACCTTTGATCCGGAACTTGTAAAAAAAGGCGCCAGGATGGCAGCCAGGGAAGCAGCGGCAGACGGCCTTCATGTGACTTTTTCGCCAATGGCAGATCTGTGCAGGGATGCCAGATGGGGCCGCGTAATGGAGTCTTCCGGAGAAGATGTGTGGCTGAACCGTCAGATGACCAAGGCTATGGTAGAAGGATACCAGGGGGACAGCCTTTCTGATAAGGGAACCCTGGCATCCTGCCCCAAACATTTTGCCGCATACGGCGCGCCGGAAGGCGGACGGGAATACGACAGCGTGGATATGTCTGAGAAGAAACTGAGAGAAGAGTATCTGGAAGGCTATCACGCTGCAGTAGAAGCCGGATGCGAGATGATGATGACATCCTTTAATACCTTAAACGGCATTCCAGCTTCTGCAAATAAGTGGTTAAACCGTAAGATCCTCAGAGAGGAATGGGGCTTTGACGGCGTTCTGATTTCTGATTACTCTGCACTAGCAGAGCTGATAGTGCATGGAGTGGCAGAGGATGAAGAACAGGCCGCAAAGCTGGCAATGGAAGCCGGAGTGGATATGGATATGGTCAGCAGGGTTTATGCAGAAGCACTTACCAGACTGATTGGGGAAGGAAAACTGCAGGAAGAATTTCTGGACGAAGCCGTACTCCGCATTCTCAGATTAAAGGATAAGCTGGGACTGTTTGAAAACCCATATCGCTACAGCGACGAGCAGATAGAGGAAGAACAGGACTGCATTGGAGGAAAAGAACATCGGGATCTGGCCAGAACCATTGCCGAAGAATCCTTTGTTTTGCTGAAAAACGAGGGCATCCTTCCGATTCGTCCGGAGAAAAAGCAAAGAATCGCTCTTATCGGGCCATATGCAGATGTCAGAGACCTGTGCGGAAGCTGGTCGATTTACCGGAGAGAGGAAGACGGAATTTCCTTAAAAGAAGCGATGGAAAACTGCTATGGAGCAGAGTTTATGGAATCCGCACAGGGAAGTTTCCTGTTGGATGAGGAAGAAGTATTTTACAGTTTCCGCAGCAAAGAACTGACCGGAAAAGGGGAACGGAACGAAGCCGGCAGGACAGATGAGGAGCTTTTGGCAGAAGCGATGAAGACTGCCAAAAAAGCAGATGTGATCGTAGTGGCAATTGGCGAGCACCAGCAGGAATCAGGAGAAGGTTCTGCCAAATCTTCCCTGGCTCTTCCAAAATGCCAGATTGAATTGTTAAAAGCAGCAGCTTCTCTTGGAAAGCCGGTTGCGGCAGTAGTATTTTCCGGACGGCCGGTAGAACTGCTTCCGGTAATCCAGTATGCAGACGCTGTTTTAATGGCCTGGTTTCCGGGCACAGAAGGCGGTCCGGCGCTGGCTAATGTAATTTCCGGAAAGGCCAATCCAAGCGGAAGGCTGTCTATGAGCATCCCGTACTGTACCGGACAGGAGCCGATTGCTTATTGCCGGTTAAATACCGGAAGACCTGCAGACGGTGTGCGGAAACGGTTCCAGACAGGGTATCAGGATGTGCCGAATACCCCTCTGTTCCCATTTGGAAGCGGACTTAGCTATACCTCATTTACTTATACGGATTTAGAAGCAGATGACAGCCATTTTACGGAAAATGGGGAACTGATTGTAACCGGAAAAGTAAAAAATACCGGGGAATCAGAAGGAACCGAGGTCGTACAGTGCTACGTCAGAGACGTAATAGGAAGTACGTCCAGACCAGTAAGAGAATTAAAGGCAGCAGAGCGAATCCGCCTTCTTCCGGGAGAAGAAAAAGCATTTTTATTCCGGATTCCAGAAACGGAGTTCCGGTTTATCACAGCAGACGGAATTTTTGCTACAGAACCAGGGGAGTACCGGATCTTTGTGGGAACTTTGGAAAAACAAGTCCGCAGAATGTAAAAATTTCCCGCTGGAAAACACACATACCAGAACCTGCCTCCGAATAAAATAGTAATAATCAACTATTTTGGGAGGCAGGAAATGAGACAGACAGTACACAGAAAATTAGTCGCAGCAGCAGGATTATTTTTATGGGTTACGGCAGTCCGCCTCTTAAGCGGATGCAGCATAACAGGAGTTGGAAATGAAAATCCCGACAAAATAAGGGACCTGGAGTTTACCGTAATCGGCGACGGGGATGTGCCGGAAGAACTTTTGAAGATGATTCAGGAGAAGAAACAGGACGCATTTAAATTGACTTATAGCGACGACCAGAGCTTATACATAGTAAGCGGATATGGGGTACAAGAAACCGGCGGTTACAGTATTACAGTCGAACAGCTCTATCTCTCAGAAAATACGATTGTTTTTGATACCGAATTGATGGGCCCTGCAAAAGGCGAGACGGGAAACAGCGGGCCGTCCTGTCCTTATATTGTAGTGAAAACAGAATATCTGGAAGAACCGGTAATTTTCCAATAACCGAGAGATAGAACGATTAGTTCCTGGAAGTTTTCTTTTTCGCAGAAGATCTGCGGGAAGCATAGACCTCTTTGTTAAATGGAATAATATAGGTACATTCGTAGTGGATAGCTTTAATACGGCTGTAAATGAAGATGGATCCATCTTTTAGAAGGCCGCGGGAAGTAATATCCATAGCGGGTGTGCCTTTTTTTACATTCATAATTTCAGCGGCATCTGCAGAGAGAACAGCAGGCCGGTAATTTGTCATAAAATGGGAAATTTTATACTTTTTTTGAAGAACGTAATTTTGCACAGAATCTTCCAGAGCCTTTTGAGGGAGCTCTGGAAACAGACGGCAGGGCATCCATGCGGTTTCTAACTGGGAAATTTCATAACGGACAATCCGGATGCGGCGAAATTCCCAGACCAATTCGTCAGGCGATAAGTTAAATATGCTGATTAATTTTTCATTTGGGCGGACTTTTTTTCGATAGATCAGCTTGGATTCCAGGTCTTCATAAGGAACCTCGGTAAGAGAGTTGGAAACCAGAGGATTTCCAAGAGCTCTTTCCCGAATGTAAATACCGTCGCCTTGTATGGATTCAATCAGCCCGATTGCTTCCAGTCGTTTTAATGCTTTTTGAATGGTAAAACGGGAGACTCCATAGGCACAGGCCAGATCGCGCTGGGTAGGGAGTTTATTATTCCAAAATTTCTGCTGGAAGATTTTGCTTATTAAATCGTTCACAATAAATTCTGTTTTTTTCGAACTCATAAGAAACTCCCTTCTGATAAATTGTTATGGTGTTACGAGGGTTCCATCCGGAATCCGGCTCTGAGTCCACTCGTGAGGCCGATAAATAACTGGATATTTAACAATTTCTTCTTCATTAATATCAACGCCGATACCTGGACGATCAATGGGGTAAAAATAGCCGCCTTTGGCTTCGTTATACCCAGGAAATACGGCTTTAATCTTGTCTTTCAGTTCAATATTTTCCTGAATAGCCGCATTGTGCAGGTGGATGTTAAGATGGGTATTGACTGCAACGCCGATAGGGGTAATATCGGAAGGCGTATGCCAGGCAATCCGTATACCAAAGGCTTCGCAGAAAGCAGCGAGTTTCAGCGCAGGGGTAATACCGCCTAACTGGGATACGTGGCAGCGCAGAAAGTCAATTTTGCGTCCAGTAATCAGATGTTTCCATTCCATTGGGTTGTTAAAAAGCTCTCCAGTGGCGATCGGTACGGCGCACTGACAGCGAAGCTGCTCCAGCCATTCGTTCTGATCTGGCGGAAGTAAATCTTCAATAAAGTATGGCTTGTATGGTTCCAGATCTTTGGCAAACTGAATGGCCTGGTTAGGGAAGAGACGCTCGTGGACATCATGGAGAATGTGGAATTCGCTGCCGTATTTCTCTCTTAGATCGGCAAACATCCGGACGGTATTGCGCATATAATCATCCGGATCAAAATACGTGCCGGAAACAGGATTTTCCGGAGTATGCAAATGGTCTGGAATTCCACCGTAAAAACCCAACTGGCAGCGGATATGAGTATAGCCTTCTTTTCGGATCTTGTCAATTTCGTCATACAGTTCCTCTAAGGTATCGGCTACTGCATGAGTATAGGCTGGAATGGCAGTGCGGCACTTGCCGCCCCAGAGCTGGTACAATGGCATATCAGCCAGTTTCCCTTTAATATCCCACAAAGCCATATCAATACCAGATATGGCATTATTAATAACAGGCCCGTTTCTCCAGTAGGAGTTAACCATCATCAGATTCCATAGATCTTCTATATCGTTAGCATTTTTTCCAAGCAGAATAGGTTTTAAGTATTCATCTATCATTGTTTTGACAGCAATGGGACGTTGTTGGAAGGTTGCGCAGCCAACTCCGTATACGCCTCTGTCTGTGTATACTTTTACAGCTACCAGATTGTGACGTTCTGGATTTGTAATGTAGCATTGAATATCGGTAATAAGAGTAGGTTTCATAATTTTCGGATGCTCCTTTCTGACCCCATTAAAGCATAGTGGGGCAGGGATGTCAACGTGGCTTTTGTATTTGCAGATATATGGAGAAAAAACAGTCCAATTTTACTAAAAATAGTGAAAAAACCCTTTAAAATCAATGATTTTGTGATGATAGAATCAAAAAATGGCTTGGTTTACAAACGGAAAGCGGTATGTTATATTCAAGTTACAAAGCACGTGCAGAACAGGAAACACCTTATCAAAAGAGGAGAAAGACGATATGGAAAAGCAAGAAGTTGTAGAAAAAATAATCGAATATGTTGGTGGAAAGGAAAATATTTCCAACGCATGGCATTGTATGACCAGATTACGTTTTGATTTAAAAGATAAAGCTTTGATTCAGGAAGAAGAAATTAAGAATCTGGAAGGTGTCATGGGAATCCAATATGCGAAAGATCAGCTTCAAATCATTATTGGAACCAGCGTGCATAAGTATTACGAAATTTTAATGCAGAAAATTGACTTAAAGGATGATGCGCCGCAAGCAGAAGAGAAAGAACAGAAAAAAGACTTTATTACCTGGTTTATGGACATGGTTTCCGGCGTATTTGGACCAATCGTGCCGGCAATTGCAGGCGCTGGTATGATCAAAGGACTGATAGGCGGTCTTGTTGCTCTGGGTGTGATTTCTAATACCACAGATACCTATAAAATTATTGATATGCTGGCCAGCGGTGTTTTTACATTCCTTCCGTTTTTTATTGCAGCATCCGCGGCTAAGAAATTTAAAACGAACCAGTATATTGCGATTGCAATGGCTTCCATTATTATGTACCCGACCATGGTGGACGCAGCAAAGGCAGGAGAGATCAGCAGTTTTTTATTTGGCGGAGCGTTTCCGATTCCGGTGTTTAATTACTCTGGTTCTGTTATTCCCATCATTTTCTCAGTGTTTGCGTTAAGTTATATATATAAATGGATAGATAAGATAGTTCCAGAAGCTGCAAGAACCGTAGTAACGCCTACTCTGACCATTTTCATTTCAGGATTTTTTACATTAAGCGTAATTGGGCCTGTAGGAATTTATATGGGTAAGGCTCTGGCATGGATATTAGACGGTGTATTTGGAATTTCTTCGATTTTTGCAGGATTTGTAATGGGATTAATTCGTCCGGCATCCATCCTGGTAGGAATGCATCACGCTATGACTCCAATCGCATTGGAAAACTTTGCTACAAAAGGCTGGGATATGCTGATGCCGATGATGTTTATTGCAAACTTGTCTATTGTAGGAGCAGCTTGCGGATGCTATTTTAAAGAAACAACCCAGAAAGAAAAATCTATCGTATTTTCTTCTGTAATATCCGGAATTTTGGGGATTACAGAACCTGCTCTGTTCGGAGTGCTGACAAAGTATAAAAAAGGATTTCTGGCTGCAACGATTGCAAGTTGTGTAGGAAGCATGATGATTGGTGCATTCGGCGTTAAATTATATGGTTATATTACGTCCAGCATATTCAGTATTCCTGCCTATATCGGTCCTCATTTCTTATGGGCGGCATTGAGCTGGATAGTTACGGTTGTACTGTCCTTTTGCCTGTCGTATCTGTTTGTTGTAAAAATGGATAAAAAGAAGTAGAAAAATCCTTTTTTTCATATCTGCCATATGCTATAATAAGGAATCCTATTTATTTAATATGATTTCTGAAAGGCAGGTTTAATATGATTTTAAAAGATATATGGTTAGATGTTAAGGCTGTTCAGGCCAGAGATCCGGCAGCAAGAAGTGCATTGGAAGTACTGCTTCTGTATCAGGGCGTTCATGCTCTGATTTGGCATCGGTTTGCCCACTGGTTTTATAAGCACCATATGTTTTTCATTGCCCGTCTGATTTCCCAGCTGGCTAGATTTTTCACGTTGATTGAGATCCATCCGGGCGCCCAGCTGGGTCACGGGATTTTGATTGACCATGGCGCAGGAGTGGTAATTGGAGAAACCACAGTTGTGGGAGACAATTGTACCATTTACCAGGGTGTGACCCTGGGCGGCGTAGGTTTAAACAAGGGAAAGCGTCATCCTACTTTGGGAAGCAACGTGACCGTAGGAGCGGGAGCCAAGATTTTAGGCGCATTTGAAGTCGGAGACAATTGCAGCATTGCAGCCAATGCGGTGCTGTTAAAACCTCTGGAAAATAACGTGACAGCAGTAGGCGTTCCGGCCCGTCCTATTAAAAAGGATGGGATTCCGATTCCCAAGAAGAAATATGCATCTGTGGAGAGTCTGGGTCACAATCTCAGAAGAATTGAAGAACTGGAAGAAAAGGTACGGGAACTGGAAGCTCTGGTAGAAAAACTGTCAGAGAATGGAAAAGAACCGGTACAGACAGGAGATTCCAAAGAATGACGGCAGAACATATCGTGGAAAATGCGGCAGAATGCGCAGCAGAAAATAAAAAGAAAGAAAAACAACTGGAAGAGTACCGGCTCATTGAGCAGAGTATTATTAAGAAGTTTCGTAAGTCGATATGGCGACCGTTTGTCAGGGCGCTTAATGATTACAGCATGATAGAAGAAGGAGACAACATTGCAGTCTGCATATCCGGCGGAAAGGATTCCATGCTTCTTGCCAAATGTATGCAGGAGATACTCCGCCATGGAAAGATGGAGTTTGGACTGCAGTTTCTGGTAATGGATCCGGGGTACCACCCAGCCAATCGGCGTCTGATTGAAGAAAATGCCAGACGGATGAATATTCCCATTCATATCTGCGATTCTGATATTTTTGATATTGTCGTAGATGTGGATCAGTCTCCCTGCTATCTTTGCGCCAGAATGCGCAGAGGGTATCTGTATTCCCATGCAAAAGAGCTGGGATGCAATAAGATTGCTCTGGGGCATCACTTTGACGACGCTATTGAAACGACGCTGATGAGCGTCCTTTACGGCGGTCAGTATAATACCATGATGCCGAAACTTCACAGTACCAATTTTCCAGGAATGGAACTGATCCGTCCCTTGTATCTGGTAAAAGAAGAGGCAATCCTGGAGTGGAAAGAATACAACCATCTCCGCTTTCTGCAATGTGCCTGTCGGTTTACGGAGCAGATTGCCAAAGAAAAAGCGATGGAAGAAGGCGTTCATACATCCAAACGCCAGGAGATTAAAGAACTCATCAGGGAACTGAAAACGATCAACCCCAATGTAGATATGAATATCTTCCGAAGTGCAGAAAATGTCAATTTAGACGCCTGCATTGGATATGTAAAAGATGGAAAACGCCATCGGTTTACGGAAGAGTATTGAGAAGATACAATAAAAAGCGTTAATTTCAGTTTTCGTAAAGTAACCCAAAGGGCGCCTTTCCAAGCGAAAATGTCTTGTTTAGGCTATTGTATCTGAGAGTCACAGAATTGTATAAGAAATGGAATGGGCGTCCTCTGAATAATTGGGTTCTTGTTCGAAATCAGTTAGACAATGAGAGTATCATTTTAAATGGGGATTGCCCTCTCCTAAATTTTTTCTTTAAATTTATACAAAAATTTGATATGCTCATTTCCAGGACAGCAAATGTAAGTTTAGCGAAAAATTATCTTATTTGGAATATAATTTGACAGATTTCCAGAAGTTTCCTTTTCTACAACTTTGTTTGTATCAACTAAGTGCTGTTTTATTTGTTCACACGTTTCGTTCATCTGATCTAATTCATGCTGAAAAGCTTCTTCGCTTGGAATAGCGTCTTTGGAATCAATTAGATTTTCCTGCAATTTTGGCCTTGGCAAGTTTGATAAGTCGTTATTGTTTGAAAAAGTAAGGTAAGTACATCGGAAACGGTTTCTATATCAAAATTTTCTGCTGTAATAACGAAAATGGAGCAAGGATTTTCTCCTCACTCCAATATTTGGAAAAGAACCTTACATTTTTTAATCCCGATACACCGTAAAATTGAATTTGTGTGTTTCTCCTGGGAAAATTTCGACGGAAACTTCGACAGGTTTGTCGAAATTGTCATAAACTTGGCTGGTAACAACGCTGGCAGCTGTGTTCTTTTCCACACGCAGCAAATCAGCTGCATATGGGGGAATGATCTGTGCCTGCATGGTGCGGCAGGCTTTGTAAATCTTAGTGTTATACCGTTCCTCTATGATACGATATAGAGATTCGTGTGCAAAATCAAAGTGTTCAATCCCTGGAAAATGGGAAAGGGAAACATAGTTATGTATTAGGGCAAATGGGAGATTGTCCGCATAACGTACGCGCATAATCATGAGACAGCTGTCATTTTCGGTCAACTCAAGCGCGCCGTAGATAAATGGATCATACGGTATGACTTCTGTTTTGATCAGCTGATTTTCCGGCTTTTTGCCAAGAATCTTCATTTCCTCATAAAAGTTGAGTAGTTGGAAAAGCTTGATATTGTCCGCGTCAAGCTGACGCACATAACTGCCCTGCCCGCGTCTGCGTTCGATGATGCGTTCTGCAGATAATTCAGCATATGCCTGGCGAACAACCGGGCGGGAGACGTCGAATGTGCGGCAGATTTCTTCTTCTGTCGGCAGTTTGTCACCTGGGACCAGCTTTCCGTCACGAATGGCAGCGCGAATGCTGTCTTTGATCTGTGAGTATAATGGAATCTGACAATGCTTGTCTATGGAAATGATGGATATCATGCAAAGTACTCCTGTTAGATTTATGTTTTATTGCTCGCAGACCTTGTAACCAAATCCGCCTTCCCGCAGGCAATTTTCAGCCGCATACTGCGCAGCGGCAGACAAAGCCTGCTCTGCGTGTTCTGTGGAAATCACGGTTCCTTTTCGCCAGCCAAGAGCGTAAAGTGAGACAACAAAACAGCTGAGGAATGCATCCCCGGCGCCCATGGTATCTCGTGCTTTTACAAGCATGGCAGGATGAAATAATAGGGAGTCACCGTTATAAAAATACTGTCCGGAACTGCCGCATGTTATGAGAATGTGTTTTGCACCGTATGAATGGATATGTTTTGCAAACTGCAGAATCTGATCGTTGGTGTAATGATTGCAGGAGAATAGAGCCAGATCAAGATTGGTACATATTTTTTTTAGATAAGAATTCGTCCGGTACTTTTCTTTTACGGAAAAATCGTAGGTGAAAAGTGCAGGAAGCGGAGCGAGCTTGTATAATTCATCTTCCATTTTAGCATTACAACAGGAGTGAATCAAGTCAAACTTCTTCATGTAGTGCAAATCTTGCTCTGTAATACAGTGTGGACCTGCCCAGTTTTTTCCAAGATCAATGTCGAGAAACTGCCGTTCTCCTTGCACAATGTTGTATAGGCAGCGTTTGGTCGAACTGCAGGGAATGCTTGGACTGTGACTGTAGTCAACGCCTGCAAAGTCCAGCGCATCACGTATGACCTGGGAAAAACTATCATCTGCAAGGTTGCCCAAATAGCTTGCGGTATGTCCTAGAAGGGATGCATGGGCGGCAACATTCACGGCATTTCCGCCGGGAAACTGTTCACCAGTGTTCAAATAATGATCAATGACGTTATCGCCGAGTCCTAGCAGTTTCATTAATACGCCTCTTTTCTGTAATATCTACGGATATCAAGAGAATGATGAGTAATAACTTCAATATTTTTGCTGATGCGCTGCAGTACCGCTGCCATGACAACAGGGGAAAGATACTTGCGGAAGCGTCCTTCTATACCAGGCAAAGTATAATCCCGGGTATCAAAACAAGTAAATTTATTTGTGTGCTGTGCAGCAAAGTTTTTCACGCGTTCATCCATGTAGCGAGTTGGGCCTTCTGTGAGCAGAAGTGTGACGCAAACATCTTTTTCCAGAAGTTCAAGTGTTCCGTGGAAGAATTCAGGAGAACTTACAGATTTTGTGCGGAGCCATTGTGATTCTTCAAGTACACACATGGAGTAGGAATATGCAGTTGGCCAAAGATCGCCGGAGGCAATCCAAATATTGTAAGGCTCCTGGTGATAATCGAGAGCATACTGGCGACATTTTTCATCAGCTTGCTTTCGTACATCAGCAAGTGCTGCGCCGAGATACTTTAAGTTGTCGGCAAAGGCGGGGTAATCCGGAAAAGCATTTTTCTTCCAGAGAATACGACCAATGAGAAGATAAAAAGCAAGTTCCTGCGGTCTGCCATCTTTATAAACAATGGCTGCATCTGATAGTTTCTCCAGCGGAGAATGTTCTGCGCCAATGATAGAAACAATGCGAGCACCAAGATTTTTTACATAATGTGCTGCTTCGAGCGTTTCTTTTGTATCTCCTGATTTTGAAGTCATGAAAATAACAGAATGCTCTGTTAGCTGATTGCAGCCGCTTGCGATCAGGTCGGCAGAAATCATGTTGCGGACAGGCAGTTTGGAAACGGCGTTGATCCAGAATGCAAATGGCTCCATCATTGCCATGGATCCGCCGGATGAAGTAAAAAACAATAGATCAAAACCGGTTGAACAGAGTTCATCTGCAATGAGTTCGATTTGATTGCGCTGTGCATAAATGTAGTCAGCATTTGCAATAATTTGCTGTTCATTAAAGTTGATCATGAAGTACCTCCTATAGTAGCATATGCTTATTTGTAATAACAATATAATAAATTACACTGTTGAAAATGTCAATAAAATTGCATAAAATATATTTTATATCAATAAATTGCACAAAATACTTGACTTTATCTTCTGGTGGTGTTAATTTGTCATTACATTACAACATTAATGGAGGGAGATATGTATGAAAGAAGAAACCATGCTGACATATGTCAGGGAAGTGCCGGGAACAATCTGTGCCAATGTGGAGAGGGCAGAGGCTTTGACAGATGCATTGGTCAATGCCTATTTGGATGGAGGCTATGAAAATATCTGGATTGTAGCGTCTGGATCTTCATCGAATGCATCCTGGTGTGCTAGGCCTTTTATGCGAAAGATTCTTGGGCGGGAAGTGAAAGTTGTTAATCCATTTACTTTTGTGCACAATGAGCACGATTTGGGTAAAAAGGATTTCATATTTGTAGTTTCGCAGAGTGGTTACAGCACCAATGCCATTGAAGCACTTGATACGCTGCGTAAGCTTGGAAAGAAAAGTATTGGTTTGACGGGAAACATCGAAAGCGATATGAAAGAGCACTGTGATATGATCATAGATTATGGTGTGGGAGAAGAAAAAGTTGGTTACGTAACCAAAGGTGTTGTGACTTTTACATTGTTTTTGATGCTGTTTGCATTGCGGGTTGCGCGTAAACAGGAGTGTTTGAGTGAAGCGGCGTATATGAAGTGGCTTACAGATATGAAGAGGATTGCACCTGCACACGAAAAATTACAAGCGCAGACAGAGCGGTTCTACAAAAACCACAAAATGCTTCTGACGGCAATGCAGAATGTATACGTGTGTGGCAGTGGCGCTGGCTACGGTATTGCGCTGGAAGGTGCGCTCAAAATAGGAGAAACTGTTTTGGTGCCATCTTTTGCATACGAAACGGAAGAATATATACACGGACCCAATCTGCAGTTGACGCCAAATTATACCATTTTCATGTGTGATTGCGGCGGTTCCGGAAGCGATAAAACGGTGCATATCTATCGGGCAAACAGAGTGGTAACTGAGCGGGCATTCCTGCTTTCGCCGCAGGAACTGCGGGATGACGATCATGCCATTCAGCTGGATGCGTCTGTGCCGGAGCTTTTGATGCCGCTTTTACAGCTGGCGTTTTTCCAAATGATTGCCTATTACGTGACCGAGGATTTAAATCGTTGGAAAAAGCACCCATTGGCAAAGGAATTTATGAACATAGCAACTTCAAAAACTTCGAATTATGTTTTCTTAGATGAAATGTGATGACGCGGTAAATGGGTAAAGGTCTTGATGTAGAAGCACGTTGACGTAAATATGTACATAATTGCTAAATTAATAATTATTATTTAGAAAAAGTGAAACGAAACTCAATCACGCAATACCTTGTATAAAATCCCTATAAAAACAAAAAAA
>CAJMQQ010000061.1 GCA_905215625.1 uncultured bacterium | reverse complement strand
CCCTTCCCTTAAAGGAAAAACGTACCAACGCAAAGGCAGCCAGCCCTGCCAGGAGAATAACTGCCGCCGCTACCGTGCAGGAAATAATCATACTGTTGCGGTAAGCGCTGAAAATATTCAGCCGATCAAATGCTGTCCGGTAATTGGCTATGGTAAACAGCTCCCCAATTGGAAGCGAGAAAGAATTTTCCAGGATTTTATCTTTTGCCTTAAAAGAATTCTGAATAATCCAGAGAATAGGATAAATTGTGGTAAGAGCCCAGAGGCTCAGTACCAGATAAATTACGGTCTGGGAAATGGAAAAATTTTTCCGTTTTTTCATACTGCGCCTCCTAATAATCTGCTTCTTTAAATACTGCATTGACTATCTTGGATGTCACAATGCCAAGCACTACGATTAAAACAGCAATTGCACAACTATAGTCCACGTTTCTGGTGTTAAAGGCCTGATAGTACATATACGTACCAGTCAGCCAGGTTTTTCCAAGCGGCATTCCTTTTGGAAACATTACCCACGGAAGGTCGAAGACTTTCAAAGCGCCGGTAACTGCCAGTACCACGCAGGTACAAATCACATTCCACAGAAGCGGCAGGGTAATATAAAATACTCTCTGAAATCTGGTTGCCCCGTCAATGGACGCTACCTCATACAAATCCTGGGGAATGTTGTTCAGTCCGGTTACCAGGATGACAAAATAGAATCCCACATACTGCCACATAACCGGAAGCATCATGGTAAACAGGGCATGACTGCTGTCCTTCCAGTCTGTCAGACTTTGTTTTCCCAACAATTCCAGAAGCTGGTTTACCATTCCTTTGTCATACAAAAAAATCAGGTTAAACATCAGTCCCAATGCGGTTGCAGAGATTACAATGGGGAAAAAATAAACGGTTCTGAAAAATTTTGCTCCATGGGTTACGTTGTCAACCAGGATTGCCAGCAGGACTGCAATTCCTACCTGCCCTACAATCGTCACTGCCATCATAATCAGCGTATTCATTAATGCAGTTCTCAGATTGGGGTCTTCTATCATTTTTACGTAGTTGCCATACCACGGGTCATTCCAGCCCTTGCTGACAGCTCCCAGGCTGCGAATCTCCTGGAAGCTGTTGATGATGTTTTTGACAAATGGATAATAAAGAAATACTGCCATAAACAAGAATGCAGGGACGAGGAACAGGATCAGCGGCTTTTTATTTTTGTATAAATTTGCTCCCATTATCCTCACCTTTTTCTGTTGCTGCGCTTATTGTTACTGGGCCTGTTCTGCATACAGCGCCAGTCCTTCTGCAACTGCGTCTTCTGCAGAAATCTCTCCGGTTACAATCTGAGGCATACCGTCAAATGTAGAAACGCGGCACTCTCCGTTAAATAAATCCTGTACAGCGTCAGTCAGAGACGTTGCGTCAGAAATCATTTCAATCGCATTAATCTGAAGAGAATTCAAGGTTTCCGGGTCTGGTTTTGGAGTCTCTTTTAAAGCGGTTGCAGAATGCTGTGCAAACTTTGCAACTAAATCGCTTTCCGTCATATGTTCTACGAATTTTACGGCTGCGTCACGTTTTGCTTCGTCATCCCAGGCTTTTTTAGAAATATAGTATCCGCTGGAAATACCGCCGATTAAATCAGTTGCTTTTCTATTAGAATCTGCTTTTGCCGGAACATAGGTTACGCCAAACTGATCCAGTTTTGCCTGGTCCAGAGTAGAAGGATCTGACGGATCCGACTGACAGGTACCTGCGATACCGCCGACTTTCCAGGAACCGTCGATCAGGAACGCTGCTTTTCCGCTTGTAAATAATGCAAAGGTCTCATCATCTTTTGCAGAAAGAGTGTTTTCCGGGAAACATCCAGCCTCATACAGTTCTTTAATGTCTTCCATCCCCTGTACCCATCCTGGCCCATTTCCTTCCTCTACGGAAGCCGGAACCTGGGTATGGGTATCTAGTGTGGTATTATTAAAGATGCTGTATTCCCACCAGTAATGAGGAATCTCGCCCAGAGACGCTGCAATTGGAGAGAATCCTGCTTCTTTAATCTTGGCACAGTCTTTCATAAACTGATCCCAGGTATAGTCTGCGCCAGGTACTGCAACTCCTGCCTGATCCAGAACTTCTTTATTGTAGAATAAGCCTTCCCAGTAACCATTAACCGGTACTGCATAGTGATTCTCATCTACTAAGTTTGCCGGCAGCCAGGCGTCGTCCATATTGTCTGCATATTCCGGATAGCTCTTCCGGATCTCTTCGATGGAAACTACCTTGCCTTCTTCAATAAAGGAGCTTGCGTCTGCTCCGGTAAAGAAGAACAGGACATCTGGTTCCGAACCGGTCTGGAAATCTGTCTCTACACGGGATTTAAAGGTTTCATCAGAAGTCGCGGAAGAATCATTTACTTTAATTCCAGTTTCCTTTTCAAATGCTGCTACTGCATCTTTATAATTCTGGGCATTGCCATCCTCTCCTGCAAATGTGGTGGTAACGCTGATGGCAACTTCTTTGGAAGCCTCTCCGCCTTCTTCCTGCTTTGCTGCACCCCCACAGCCTGCAAGAGATGTACACACTAATGCACCCACTGCCAATAATGACATAGTTTTTTTCTTCATACCTCTTACCTCCTTATGAACTCTGTATATCTTATGTACTAATTATGCCATTTTGGTTATGGAAAATGAATAACTGAACCTGTGATTTATTGTATTTTCTTGGTCTGTTTTCCTATATAAATCGTAAGTCTGGTAGCCACCTGTCCGCCTTCTTTTTCAAAAATCTGCAGTCCGCTGTTTTCTCCGTATAAAATCTTTAACCGCTGATTGACATTAGCGATTCCAAGATTGCCGGAAGACTCTTTACTGGTGTCATATTCCGGCGTCAGTAAACGTTTGATCTTTTCCTTTTCTTCTCCAGTCAGTCCACCATCATTGGCTACTTCCAGATAGAGGTAATCCGGTTCTCTCCATCCATCCAGCTTTACAATTCCATTTCCCCGCTTTGCCACCCCATGTTCAATGGCATTTTCAATTACCGGCTGCAAAATCAGACGCGGCACAGAAAGCTCCATAATCTCTTCCGGCAGGTTAATTTCTACTGTCAGCCGTTTGCCAAACCGCTCTTTTACGATATAGAGATAGGCCTGGACATAGGCCATTTCTTTGGAAAGCGGCACCTCATGTTCTTTTCTTCTGTCAATGGTGGCGTCCATCAGGGTAGACAGCGCTTCTATCATTTTACTAACCTTTGGCATTCCTCCAAGACGGGCTTCCCAGTTAATGATTTCTAAGGTATTGTTCATAAAATGCGGATTAATATGGGATTGGAGCGCCATAATTTTGGCGTCCCTAAGAGCCAGTTCTTCCTCATAAATATGCTGGAACTGTTCTTTCAGCTTTTCTGACATCCGGTTAAAGTTAATGATAAGATAAGCAAACTCGCTGCTTTCTGCCTCATATGTTACCTGGTATCCCAGATTTCCCTGTTCAATCTCTTTCGAGCCAGTCATCATCGCTTCTATCGGAAGACTGACTTCTTTCCGGAATGTACAGATAACGTACAAAAGCAGCGGAATCAGCAAGATGACCATACCGATGATAATATACTGATAACCGTAAAATGGCAGGCTGGAAGAAATATTGCCATACTTTACCAGGATTTCTAAATCGTAACTGGGCTGATCCAACTTTTGATATAGGTATAAGTCTCCTTTTTTCCTGACATATCCCGAATCATACTGGTGATAATATCTGGCAATATCCGATCCTTCCATCAATTCTCCTGCAATAGAAGCTTTGCAGTCGTTCAGTTTAATGGTTACAGATGTGTCAAATAATGGATTTAAAAACTTTCCGAAGCAATACTCTTTGTTCAGACGCAGCACCAGTACGCCCATTCTTTCATAGGATTTATTCAACAGATTTCTGACCATATAGATTCTGCTGTCTACGATGCAGAACCCTGTTTCTGTATTTAACTTTTCTGCACATTCCTTTACTGTTTCGTGGTCTTCTTTCCAATACTGCCTGACCTGGGCGTAGCTTCCCTGGATCCGCTCATTGTAAACGCTGCAGTTAATGGTCTTCGGACTGTCCTTAAACCATAACACCGCTGTCTGAAATCCTTCATTCCGGCTGTAATGATCCCGCAGGTAGGCGTTTCCGGAGACAATAAGCGCTTCTTTTCCTGCCGTTTTCTCCTGGTAAGCTGTATAGGTTTCTTCAATGCTTTTGTCATAGGATATTTTCTTTGCTTCATCAATCAGACGGTTTAACCGATCGGCGCACACTTCACTGTCAAATTTTAACTGTGTCCGCTGAGCCTTTACCTGAATATCAAAATAGTTGCCGGACATATAATATCCGGCAACTCCTGCAACTAATAGAAATGGAACAAACCAGCATACCAGCATCATTCCAATCATTCGCAATTGAATAGAATACTTTGATAATTTCTGCAGCCTTTTCATACTTCCCCCTTCTATGCATTACAATCCGAGGAATTGTTCAAATCGTTGGCAGAGACTGACGGCCTTATCCCTGGTATCCATCTCACAGAATATCCGAAGCAGCGGCTCTGTCCCTGAAAATCTGGCTAAAATCCATCCCCCATTTTTCAAATACACCTTGCATCCATCCAAATAGGATACTTTCTCAATCTCATATTCTATCTGGGGAAGCAGTTTCTCCTGCATAAGCGTGCGGCAGATAGTTTCTTTTTCCTGAGGGGTAAAGCGGTAGCTTCGTTCCTCCATATAAATGCATCCATATTCTTCTTCAATATCTTTTGCAATCTGGGCAACGGTTTTGCCTGTGACTGCGGCCATTTCTACGAAAAGGGCCGATGCATACACTCCGTCTTTGCCATGAATATGGCCTCTTACCGTAAGTCCTCCGGAAGATTCCCCGCCGATTACTGCATTGGTCTCTGACATTTTTTCCGATATGTACTTAAATCCTACCGGTACTTCGTAACACGTTTCCCCAAAACTTTCTGCCAGCCGATCCAACATATGGGTGGTTCCCAGATTCCGAACGACCGGTCCTTTCCATCCTTTATATTTTACCAGGTAATAGTACAAAAGCACAAGGATTTCGTTTGGATGGAGGAATTTTCCTTCATTATCAATGACCCCAATCCGGTCTGCATCCCCGTCGGTAGCCAGTCCGATGTCGCAATGATTTTCAATGACATAATTTTGCAGTTCCCTAAGGGTATTGCTAGCCGGCGCCGGAAGTTTTCTTCCAAACAGGGTGTCGTGATTTTCATGGATTAGATCCAAATCGCATCTGGCCGTCATCAGAATCGTTTTTAAAGCCGTCTGGCTGACGCCAAACATGGGATCCAAGACAATGTGAATTCCTGCATTCCGGATAGCATTCATGTCAATATGCTCAATAATACTGTCCAGATACTCATTTAAAGGATTAAACTCCACCACAAGTCCCTGTTCCAGCGCTTCTTGATAAGGCATGGTTTCCACAGCGTCCTCCTGCTCGGCTTCGGCAAAATACTGTTCTATCTCTTTTGTCTGAATCTCATTGGCATCTCTTCCGCCCTTTGTAAATACCTTAATTCCGTTATAGATAGAAGGGTTGTGACTGGCAGTTACCATCATTCCATATGGAAAATCGTGCTTCATTACGTAAAACATAATAAGCGGGGTCGGCACAGATCGATCCACAAACCAGACTTTGATTCCTTCTCTGGCAAATACTTCGCAGGACCAGAATACGGTTTCTTTGGATAAAAACCTCCGGTCGTACCCAATGACCATTCCCCGATCCTCCACACCTTCTGCCTTCATCTTCATGGACATGGCTTTTGCTAATGTCTGAATGTTTTTCTTGGTAAATTCGTCTCCAATAATGGCTCTCCAGCCTCCGGTTCCAAATCGTATCATAATTCATTCTCCTCTCCCATTATTACGGTTACGGTATGGTTTGTGCCTGCTTCCATAGCCAGAATTTTTTCCACCTGTTTTCCATCCAGCCAGATTTCTTTTACCCCTTTCATCACATGATCTGGATTTTTCACATAAATCTGGTAAACTGCCTTTCTCCACACCCTTACGGCCTTAAATCCGTCCCACTCTGCCGGAATGCAGGGATTGATTTCCAGACAATCCAGCTGCGGGCAGATTCCCAGCATATAATGGGTTGCTGCAAAGTATGCCCATCCGCCGCTTCCTGTCATAAACGGATGTCTGGCGCGGCCATATCCAGTATGATCTTTTCCCATAATGAACTGACAATAGGAATAAGGCTCTGCCTGACGGATCTCAATCTGGTTATTCTGGAAATATGGGCATAGGGCGTTGTAAAACTTCATGGCCCGATCGCCTCTTCCAAGACGACACTCTGCTGCCCAGGCCCAGGGATTTGGGTGACTGAAAATGGAGCCATTTTCCTTTAATCCTGGATATACTCTGGTCACAAATCCAATATCCTCATCCGGAACCGTATAGGCTGGAGCATTTAGCATAATTCCATAAGGGGTATACAGGTATTTGTCTACGGAATCCATTGCTTTGACTCCCTTTTCATAGGGAACTGCCCCCGACAGAACTGCCCAGGCATTGGACTCTAAATGTACCTTTCCTTCTTTATCTGTATCCGTTCCAATCTTTCTTCCGTTTTTGGTAATGCCGCGGATATACCACTCTTTGTCCCACAATTCTTTGTCTGCAATCTTCTCGATTTTCCTCATAAGGGCGGTGTATGTTTTCACATCTTCCCGGAGGCCCTTATACCCTGCCAGTTCTACAAACTGTGCCAGCGCCCAGTAATGAAGGAAGGTTACCATAGCGCTTTCTCCACCGCCCAGGTTCAGGCAGTCGTTCCAGTCAGCCCGGAGGCCTTTGCAAACGCCATGAAGACCTACCTGTTCTGTGGAAAAATCCAGAATCCTGGTCAAATGCTCATATACGCTTCCTTCTCCCCCATCTGCATATGTCACAATTTCGTCTAATAGCTGAATCTCCCCTGTTTCTTTGATATACTCGGTTACTGCACCCACCAGCCACAGTGCGTCGTCAGAACAGGTATCCTTTAGTCCATGAATAATGTCTTTTTTATTCGGAGCCGGAACGACTGTCGGAGACTGGAAGGGTTTGTCATTTTTATGTTCCGGATCAAACCACTCCGGCTGGAACAGATGAAGGCCATATCCCTGTGATACCAGACCTCTTAAAAGCTCAATGATTCTCTGTCTGCATTTTTCTGGATTGGAGTGGGGAATGGTCATGGCATCCTGAGCAGTATCCCGATAGCCTAATCCCACTCTCCCCCCTACTTCAATGAAAGAAGCAAATCTGGAAAACATCACGTTTATTTCTGACTGGTATAAATTCCAGGTATTAATCATGGTATTCATTCCCTCATTGGGAGTCTGGATCTGAAGCCTGGAGCACTTCTCTTCCCAGTAATCTGCCAGTTCCTGATAAGCTTTGTCGACAGCTCCTGGCTGGCTGTATTTTTCTTTTGCTTTTAATCCTTCTTCCCGTTTTCCTTCTCCCAAAAGGAAAATCAGCCGGATCTCTTCTCCTGGAGCTAATTCTATTTTTTTCTGCAAAACTCCGCAGTGGTTGTTTCCTTTTTCAAATCCCCTATGAAGAATTCCCTGTTCTACTCCGATTGGATTTGTCTCTGTCCGGTACGGTCCGATAAATGCATCCCTGAGACATTCAAATCCATCCGGCTCAAAATTGGAAGTAAAATACTGGTAACCAAATTCCTCATAGAACAAATCATGCTCGATCACCCCATCTTCATAGGAAGAGCCGGCTGCATACATACTCATCTGGAAATTCATATTGTCCATATTGATGTGATGAAAAGAAAACTCACAATAAGAATACACGCTTAGTTTTCTCTTCTGGGTTCCCATATTTTTGATTTTAACATCCCATACCTCTGCATGATCTCCAATTGGTACACTTAATGTCTGTTCCGCATGAATTCCCTTATAATCACAGAGATATTTGCTGTAAGACATTCCATGAATACACCGGTAGTCTGCCTGATCAAGTGGTTTCCCCACCGGCTGCCAGGAAATACTAAAATAATCTCCATCTTCATCGTCTCGTATATATACATAATGACCAGGCCGGTCCATGGGAATACTATTGGCCCGAAACCTGGTTACCCTGTGGTATTCCGGAGTTTTATAAAACATATACCCCCCTGCTGTCTGATTGATTACCACACAGGTATCTTCTACTCCCAGATAATTGGTCCAGGACACGGGGGTATCCACCTTGTCAATGACATATTCCCGTCTTTCATTATCAAAATAACCGTACTGCATAAATTCCCCTCCCACATTTCCTGCATTTCTGACCGTATTGCCTCCTATACACGGATGCTACTGTCCTTTATTACCCTTATTATAAAACGTCTGGCACCCCAAAAGGAGTGCCAGTTGTGGGAATATTTGCATATTTTTGTTTCGTTAATCAACCAGGACTGTTAAATCTCGATTATTTTCCTATATAATGACATTTTTGTCAAGTTTGCCAAATTCCAGTAGGTTTTTCTTTTTAAAATCAAACAAAGTTCCTCTTTCTCCTGTTTTCTCTCCATTTTTGGGTGCGAATCTCCCAGTAATTTCATGTTCACTACCCATTCGCACCATCTACCAGCTCCCTGATGTTTGTCACAAGATTTCTTAAAAATTTTAACTCTTCCTTACCGGTAATATAGAAACAATACTATTTCCGTCTTACCGTCATACGTTCTTTCAGAAGTTTATGGAACTGGTATTTCTCCGTTATATTCAAAATTTCAGACAGCTCTTCTTCTGGAAGATCCTTTAAATTTTTTAAAATTTTCAAAACCAGTGGTGATTCCGGCTCAATTTCCTCATCAAAGAAATCTTTCGGTGTAATATCGAAATAATCGCAAATGTCCAGCAGCGCTGGCAAAGAAGGCAGAGAACGACCCGATGTAATGCTCTGTACATATCCTTTACTAAACCCTAAATCTGCACTTATCTTATATTCCGAAATATTTCGGGCTACGCGCAGCGTTGTAATACGTTTCCGGATAAAATCCTCATTCATACAAAAATCTCCTTTTCATTTTCAGATATCTGAAAACTAAACACACCAGACGAATCAGTAGTATTCTGTCCATTTAAATAAGTATAACGAAGAAAAATCCCAAATATTCTTATTTTAATATCGACATTATTCGACAATAGACGTTTTAAAATAGAAACCAATGTAAAGTACATAAGAAAAAAGGATAAGCCGCCTGAATTCCAGACTTCTTACCCTTTCTTATTCAAAATCATATTTATTTTAGATAAAAACTTTTAAAAGAATCTCATTTTTTCATGTCTTCCCATTTTGCAAAAAACTCGCCTTAATCCAGTCAGAAATAAAATCCATCTGTTCTTTCGTATGAAACCAATGCTCTCCATTTTTCATAACTGTAAGGGGTGCTCCGATTTTATCTGCAAATTCGGATATTGTTTCATACGATGTCAGATTATCCTTTTCTCCATATAGGATATGGGTTGGAATTTTCCACATTATGGGATGTTCTCTTACATAGCAAAGATAGTCCCAGGAAAGAGTTTCTCCAAAGGATGTCTGGATTTCTTTCTGTTCCCGTAACTTATCTTCTGTTACATTGGCCCACAGCATCATATTTCTAATCAGATTTTCCATATCTACAACCGGAGAAATAAAGTATGCCTTTTCTATTTTCTTATCTGCCAAAGTCCCCATTGCAAAGAATGCTCCAATACTATTTGCAATTATTGTCACAGATTCGTAGGTTTGACAAACCCCATCAAATAATTCAGGAAATTCCTTTTTCACTTCCCGCAATGACTGCGACTCATAATCAAAACCGATTACATCATACTCTCGAAACAACGGTTTATAATACAATGCTTCTTTCGGACTGCCGCCCTTCCCATGAATATATAAGATTGCCTTCTCCATTGTGTCCTCCAGCAATGTCTAGTTGTCATCTTCGTCTGGCCAGCATACGTTCTTTCTGAATTCGATAGAATTGGTACTTATCCGTCAGGTTCACCAGCGCAGCCAGATCTTCTTCCGGAAGGCCATTCAAATTTTTCATAATTTTCATAATCAACGGTGATTCCGGTTCTATTTCTTCATTAAAAAAATCTTTCAGCGTAATATCGAAATAATCGCAAATATCCAGCAGCGCTGGCAACGAAGGAAGAGAACGTCCAGAAGTAATACTCTGAATGTATCCTTTGCTGAATCCTAAGTCTGTACTTATTTTATATTCTGAAATATTACGGTCTGTACGCAATTCTGTAATGCGTTTCCGGATAAAATCTTCGTCCATACCAAAGTCCCCTTTTCGTTTTCAGACACTTCCGGTCAGAACAAAGCCTTTCTGGTTTCGACTGGTATTTTAATCATACTAAATATACCAGACAAATTAGCCTTATCCTGTCCATTTAAATAAGTATAACGAAAAAACGTCTCAACTATTCTTATTTTAGTATCGACATTTTTCGACAATATACGTCTAAAAACAGAAAGAAGGTTTGTTGACATTTATTTTCGGTTGATTTACCCGTATATTTGTTCTAGTAGGTTTCAGAATATCATAGATTCATATCTTCCAACAATTCTTTCAGTATATTTTCCTCATAGACACAGCTGGCTTCTGCTTTTCTATACGGAGCTTGCGCCATAATCAATCATCTTATGCCTTCTCTTATTTTCTTTTTAACTTTCGATCTCCATGTTCCTTTTGATAAGGGATTTCTCCCAATTTTTCATCATAACCTCTTCCTGAACCCAAAAGTGCAAATCCAAGCCGCCTTTCATTTCCTCTTGTTTTATCATAATAAACATTCAAAATTCCGTTGATAATTAGAGAAAATCCCAGATACTTTTCGCTTTTTTTATGCTTATAAAAAAGATACTTAGCCTTTTTTTCACTTTCTTTTTCCGTCTGCTTAGGAGCAGCTTTATAAACAGACCACTGATTTAAAACTCCCACATATCCAGGAAACCAATCATAGCGATTAGTACCCGTTTGGGCAAAGATTTTTTCCAAACGTTCAAAAATCTTTTTTCCTTGTGTTTCCAACGTCCCGCCTTCCGTCGTATCCATAGCCACTAATGCTAAAAACGGTCCCTTTACCTCCTGCTCTATAGTGTTCTTCCCCGTGCATAATTGTCCCACTTGCTCCAATGCTTTTATTTCCTCATCTACCTGAGAAAAATAAAGATTCTTTTTTACCGATATAACGCCAATTACACCCTCTGGAGGAACAATCACATGATTCTCCATTCTAAGAAATACTGGATAAGAGGCAGAATCATAGATGATCAGATCCAACTGGGAAGAATGGGTATCCTTATCTTTCGTCCTCTCACTTCTTCCTTTCCCGGTCTTTATCGCAGGACGAAGAATAAATCCAGTCAAAACTTCCAATCCTTTTGGAAGAAATTTTTCAATATAACTTTTAAGCAGCGCTTCCACATACATTCCATCCTCACCTGGATGAGCGGCCCCGTTTTTTCCTTCTGCAGGTATCAAAATCTGAAATTGCTCATAGGTCTTTAGCATTGCTTCTACTTCATTTTCCATAAACTGCCTGACTCTTGCTCCGTCCATCCCCATTATCCTCCGTAAAAGAAACGCGTTTAAAACTTTATGGATTTCTACTCAAATCCAAACCACCATTTCTGGCACTGGTCAATTAACTTCTCCAAATTTCCTATCTTTCGTTTTAACGCCTTCAGCTGAGAAGTTTTATCATTTTCCCCCTTTAGAAAGGTAATCAAAAAAGCCCGGTAACCGCAAAGATAGTTAATTACCGATTTTTTATTATTAAACCGCACAAATTGTCCCATAGAAAATAGAGCATTTATCTTATCTACTACTTGAGGATCCTTTACCTTTTCCACATCTACCTGATAAGGGGAGCCATCTATCGTCCCTCTTTCATCAAAATAATTCAGCACCCGGTTAATCTCGCTCATGCGCTTTCTGGAAGGCCTCACCACACATCCATGCTCATCTCCTCCTGCTACAAAGCCTGACAAAGAAATTTCTCCTTCTGTCATATAGGTTTTGTCATGGTTAAGGTGAAAGCCGTTTTCTAATAGAATATGTTTGACCATTTTATAAAAGGACAGCTTTTTCCGAAAATCCAGATAATCGCTTGAAAACATCATATCATCCGCATATCGTGTGTAAATAATATCATCATATTCAATATTTCTTTCCTTTTTTACTGTTCTGATCGTCTGACAATATTTTAAAATTCGTTGGTCAATCTGCCGGAAAACAATATTTGACATAGCAGGAGAAGTGATTGCTCCCTGGGGAAGACAACCATTCAACGTGGTAATCTGACCGATATTTATGCGAATTTCTTCATCCTGAACAAATTCTTCCAGACTTTTTACCACCTGTTCTTCCGTCACATTATCAAAAAAATGGCGAATATCCAATCGCATATGAAAATGCTTCCCGCAATGCGGACGCAAATACTCCTGGTAACTTTTTCCTTTTACAAAACCTACCGCTGCTTTAGATAGAGGAATCCTGGACAGCAGATTTTTATTCAGGTTATTCTGAAGCTGATATAATCCACTTTCCCGATCCACCTGATGAAGCTCTCTCACCTTTCCTCTATCCCTTATCTCAAAGGCAAAATAACTTTTTTCTTTTATTTCCAAGCTGTTCTCTATATAGGTTTCATTTTTCCTTAGAATCTTTTCACAATAATAATTCCATCCGTATATTTTTTTCATTTTTCCATCGCATCTGGCGGGCACTGTCTTAAAAATTCGTATGGCGTTTAATAATTAAATAAAATCCCTATCTGCCTGTTCGTTTCACAGTCAAAAAGTAACATTTTCGCCCTGGTTTATGGAACTGTCGCTCCCTCAAGGCTTGTCTCTACGCTAGTATCGAGAGCAAATTGCTGCCCGCCTTTATTTTCTTGTGTGCTGTCCTATCAGTTTTTCTTACCCCGGAACCATCCAGCAAATCATATTCATCAAATCTCCTAGTTCTGGAAAGTCCCGTTCAAAATCATTTTTTATACATTCTCTCCTGCCTGTCTGCTCAATTTCTCTTAAAAAGCGTTCCAACTCTTCTGGCGTTCCCTTTAATCCCGCCTTCCGGCAGAAATAAAACCGTAGCCAGTCAGCAGCCCAAGAGGTTTTAGAAATCTTATTTTCATCCAGCAGCTTTTGAATCCCCGCATTCATGGTTGGGGTATTCTTCTTAATCCATTTGTACCGCATTCCATAGTCGCATTCTCCTCCAAGAAGAAGGCGAATAAATGTGAGTTCCTCTTCTTTCTTAATAAGCGTCCTGTCAAAAGGATAAATATTTTTATACTGCTTCGGAAAATACTCTTTTAAAAAAGTCAAAAACATGAATAAATTTTCCTCTGTTACCAGCATTCCTTCAATGGTTGTGGTGGCTGTAAATATCCCATATTCCTTAAAATAATTTTGAATCAACCTAATAAATTCTCTATAGTTTTCATCTGCTGCCAAATAAAAGGGCTTTACATAATGAAATTTACATTTTTCAGCCATCCGATATATACGATGCCTTCTAGCCGCCAAACAAGCTCTAGAGGAAAGGGGAGTATCCTTCTTTTTAAAAAAGCAATAATTTTCTCCGGTATTGCACATATCAAAATACTTTGTCTTTAGCTTTTCCGGATAAGTATAAACCTTATCCATATCTAAAAGAATCATTGTAGGGATATGGCACCCCCTGTCTTTAGGAGAAACGATACGATATACCACGTCATCGCTCATTCCTTTAATTATCTCCACCTGTTTTATTCGGGGGAAAATTCCTCTTAGGAAACGGCTTTGAAATACTTCCAATTCCGTCTCTCCTTCCACCAGAAAAAGAGCCTTCGCGAAATACGTACTGACGTGTTGATCGGTAATAAAATATCGTTCCCGCTGTTCTGCATTCTGACGAAACATCTGGAAACAGGAAAGCAAGGTTTCCTCTCCCCTTCGGTAAACCTGATATAATTGGTTGTCGCCATTATCCTGAGTCAAAATATTTCGAACCAGCCTTGCTGAATGAGTCGCAATTAAAAATCCCACATAATACCTGCATTGATAAAATATCTCCGCCAAATTATCTATCATATTATTATGTAAAGAAATTTCCGGCTCATCAAGGATGATTACAGGTTCTTTCATCTTTGTTTCTGCAATCAGTCTTAAAATATAGATAAACAGTCGTGTAAAATTAAACGCATTCGTTCCATTGGAAAACTCTGATAAATAGCTTTCATCAAACTGATATTGTTCCCCTGAAAAATAAATTTTTGATAAGATTGCCGCAAATTCATTGTTACGAAAACAAATAGAAACATCATCCAATGCTGTTTGTTCAAAGTTTCCGGTTTTATATGTTTTTCTGATTTTATCAAGCTTCAGCATGTTTATTACCCCCTTATATTTGGTGTAACGTGAATCATCACGACTCTACCATAAGTATATACTATTTGCATAACAGAAAGCCAATCATATGTATGTAAAAAGGCAGTAATTTTACTGCCCTATAACTTGATACATTCTAAATCTTCTGGCACAAACAGATTGCCATGGAAGTATTCTCTGCCTTCTTTGGTGTATAATGCTTTTCTTTCTTTGATATTTTGATCTTCTGTATGATAAAGCACAAGATTTTTCACATGTAAGGCCTGTGCTAATTCACACGCATCTTTTACTGTAGAATGATGTT
>CAJMQQ010000060.1 GCA_905215625.1 uncultured bacterium | reverse complement strand
GGACAGTCAGGATACCCTGAGCAGCCTTCATACCTTCAATATCTTCAGGAGAGGTTTCCAGACGAACCAGAACTACCTTCTCACCTCTTGCATTCCACTCTTTTGCGTCTTCTGCAGTAAATACAATCTTACCGCAGGCAGCGCCTGGAGATGCAGCCAGAGCCTTTGCAACCGGCTCAGCCTTCTTTAATGCCTCTGCGTCAAACTGTGGATGAAGCAGAGTATCTAAGTTTCTAGGATCGATCATCTTAACTGCTTTCTCTTCGGTGATCATTCCTTCATCTACTAAATCGCAGGCGATCTTTAATGCAGCCTTTGCAGTTCTCTTACCGTTACGGGTCTGAAGCATATACAGCTTTCTGTCCTCAATAGTAAACTCCATATCCTGCATATCGCGGTAATGATCTTCCAGAGTATGGCAGATATTTACGAACTGATCGTAAACTTCCGGCATAACTTCCTTTAACTGGTCGATCTTCTGAGGAGTACGAACACCAGCTACTACGTCCTCGCCCTGAGCGTTCATTAAGAACTCACCCATCAGGTGCTTCTCGCCGGTAGCAGGATCACGGGTAAATGCAACACCGGTACCAGAGGTCTCGCCCATGTTGCCGAATGCCATCATCTGTACGTTTACAGCAGTACCCCAGGAATATGGAATATCGTTATCACGACGGTATACGTTTGCTCTTGGGTTGTCCCAGGAACGGAATACAGCCTTGATTGCTTCCATTAACTGAACCTTTGGATCGGATGGGAAGTCTTCGCCAATCTTCTCTTTGTACTCAGCCTTAAACTGGTTAGCCAGTTCCTTTAAGTCTTCAGCAGTTAACTCAACGTCCTGAGTAACTCCTTTTTCTGCTTTCATCTTATCGATCAGTTCTTCGAAGTATTTCTTTCCAACTTCCATAACAACGTCGGAGAACATCTGGATAAATCTTCTGTAGCAGTCCCATGCCCAACGTGGGTTGCCGGACTTAGCTGCCAGAACCTCTACTACTTCTTCATTCAGGCCCAGGTTTAAGATGGTATCCATCATACCAGGCATGGATGCACGTGCACCGGAACGAACGGAAACCAGAAGAGGATTTTCCTTGTCACCAAACTTCTTGCCGGTGATCTCTTCCATCTTTGTGATATGCTCCATAATCTGACCCATAATCTCATCATTGATTACGCGTCCATCTTCATAATACTGAGTACAAGCCTCGGTGGTAATGGTAAATCCCTGAGGTACCGGAAGGCCTAAGTTGGTCATCTCAGCCAGGTTTGCACCTTTACCGCCTAACAGGTTTCTCATGTCGGCGTTACCCTCTTTGAACAAATAAACCCATTTTGCCATTGATAAATTCCTCCTAAAAGTTTGAATGTGACAGTCGGAGCTACTGATTAGCAGCCTGCCGCCTGCGCGCTTTTACAAGCGCACATATAAAAAAACCCTTAGGGATCTCTACTCTTTGGGCTCTTCTATATATGCGCTTGTTCCTTGCTAACTATCGTAAATATTATATCATACTTTCATATTACGTAAAGCAATTTTCCACCGCATTTTCCAAAAAAATACACGATTTGCAATGTTTTTTTGTTGAAAGAGCTTACAAAGCTGTCTATTTTCGGGTATCTGACCTTTATTCGCATATACGAATTTCCTCTGTGTTTTTATCCATACCTGGTTTCTGCAATATCTGGGGGCTTTTCCCATTTTCTTCTACCGTAACTTGAAATATGCAGTTTGTTTCTTCTCCATCATAAAAAATGGGAACCACATACGTCCCTGGCTGCTTTGTATTGCATCTGCTGGTATCATAAGAGATGCGGTTCTCATCCAAAATTCCCTCTTCAAAATACTCGGATGCCCGAAGATTCAGTTCTTCCCCTGGTGCAATAGTTAGATAAAGGGTCTGGACTCCGCTTTTCTCCAGAAGCGGATTTTTTTCTCCACCCCAAAAGTTTAAGGCTGCGCCTAAAATAATCAAAAGCACACATATGGGAAACAAACGAATGATTCCCCTCTTTTCTTTTTGTTTCATATAAAACAGTTTTCTCCTTTATTATCATCTGCAGCCGGCAAAATACAGCCTATCATATCCAAAAATCCCTTCTGTCCTTCGAATGCCAGCCTTTTTTCTAAATACTCCAGGTTTTCTTCCGAATGTTCTATCTCTCTTGCGTATAAATAAAGCAGTTCCGGAAGGCTTTCTTCTAAATACGTCTCCATGCACTGAAGCATGAAGCAATGGAATACCGCCATCTCTGCCTTGGTAAAAAGATCATCATCATATACGGCTCCTAACAAATACAAATCCAGATAAGATACCAGAATATGTTCATAAAATTCTGTCTTCGGACTGTCCCGGTATATTTTCTCCTGCCTCATGTTCTCCAGCAGCTGCAAAAGAAGTCTCTCCCAGTGCCGTTCTGCCGGCCTTAACTCAAACAGAATATCCATCCATCTGCTTATCTTCTTTTGCTTTTCTTTCTGGTTAACACGACATCCATCCAGTTTTTCCAGCAGAACTTGATTTTTGTTATCCAGTGCGGACTCATATTTTTTCAGTATGTCTGGAATCTCAGAAAGTCTGGGACGATTTTCAACCTTCCCCAGTCTGCGCTGAATGTCGCGGCACATAGCCAGCACTGCCGACATCCGCAATTCCAAAGGAATCCTTCTGTCCTGGCTGATTCTTATGGCAGTCTGACGAACTTGTACCAGCATCTTCAGTAATTCTGCCTCCACCTCTTCTTCCGGCCTTGTCTTTCCAGGAACCACTTTTTCAATAAACCGGATGGGCGTATCCTGACAAACCAAAAGTTCTGCGGCTGCCGGACAGGAAAAGGATAACGAATATTCCCTTCTTTTTCCATACTCTTCTGTATGACGCGGATACCTGCGGCACGTCCTGCAAAGCATCTGCTCTCCCCATTCTTTCTGAAGGCTGCACAGGCCTTGTTCCAGAAACGGACAGATTCCATTTTGAAAGTTTAAATTTCCTGTCTGAAAGTTGACCCATCGTCTTAATTTTTCTTTGAGAGGTCCCGTTTCATTTTTATAACGTCCCAGAGTCTTTCGGTCTATCTGTATCTCCCATCCCCTGCAGCACGTATCCGGACATTCTGATGCCAAACAGGAAAACCTGGAAAAATACTCAGGATAACGCACTATCATGGTGATCCTCCTGTATCTTTGTAAACTGGTTATAATATTCTTCTGCCTGCTTTTCTGTCACGGAAAAATAATAAACCAGTCTCTTTAAAATCAACTCTTTCGAAAATCCATCTGCCAGATAACTGGAAATCATAACTGCAATCCCCTGTTCCATTCCTTGTTTCATTCCTTGTTCCACTCCCTGTTCCATGGCCAGGGCTGACTCTTCTTTTATTTTATCTTCCAACAAATCCATTACTGTACACATTCTTACATTCTCCCCTTTTCTGCTGTGGTCTGCAAAGTCCATTCGAAGTTTCTCGTATCTTTTATCTGAAGTATATGCCTGAAGAAAACTTAAAAACGCTTCTATATGTTTTATTTCTCTTTTGTCCTTAAAAATATCTGCTTCTCTCTTTTCCCTTTTAGCGGCAAAAAAGTCTGCCACAATCTGAAAATCTGAGCGGAATCTGCTTCGTACCTCTTCAGACAGCCAGGCTACTGGAACAAGATTTATTTTATGCTGACTAATAAAAGGAAGCAGTTCATCTCTTCTTCCATGAGGAAACTGCAGAATATCCCGAAGCCAGACAGGTGTCTTCCAAGGTTCCATTCCAAAATACAGCACCAATGTTATAACTGGATAAAGCTTCTGTTCAGAATGTATTTCTTTGGAGAAAGCCTGCTTTCCTATTCTCCCATTTTCTCCTTTTATTTTGTCAATCTGTCTCTGATATGACACAAAATCATATCCCATCGTTCTGACAGGCATAATATTACTGATTTCTGTCTGATTTTCCAACCCATATAAAACCGCTTCCATTTGGCTGGTTCTGTCAAACTTTGCTGTATCACGTCGATTTGTACGAAGCTGATTTTTATCATATTGATAGACGCCTTCTATCGAAGCGTCCTGCAATGTATCTGGTTTTACTACTTGTCTGCCCTGAAATACAATGCCGTTAATGATATCTGAAAATACATCATCATATTCTTCTAACCTCTTGTGGGCCGCATCATATTTTCCCATATATCAGTCCCCTTATTATAAAAGCTGTTGTCATAAGATGCAAGTTTGGAATAAATCCGGCAGATTCGCCGAAAGGACTGCTGCAGCTATGGGAACTATGCCTGAAAAGACACTGCCCCTGGCTGGCAGTTCCAGATAGGAAGTATCCCAGTAAAAGAAATCTGGGCTAAGTGTTCTTAAATCATGAGTAACACGCTTTTCTAGTACACGTTTTCCTCACTGCTTGCATAAATTATAACATGGGCCCTATACCCCGTCAAGGGATAAGGACCCATGTGCTAAGTCTATTAAAATCTATAAATGTCGAATTATCTGCTTATAATAAATTCATAATCCATATCTTCTTCTGCAGATACGTGGTACGCTTCTTCGACATCGCTTCCCCAACTATCAATTCCGCCTACCCCTCTCATGGCAGCCAGAATCGACACTGCCGTACGCCGAGGAGCCGGCAGTTCTTCTTTGTGAAGGGCATTTTCCAATTCTTCCGGCGTATAGGGAACTGCGCTAAAGTGGAATGGCTGCCTGCCGGACATGGTAATCCGCAAAGCATTGCTGCCATCGTCTGCCTTTAACTTCATCCATACCGTCTCCATATGACAGCCATACTCCTGAGGAACTAAATAATCCGGTTTTTCTAACGGACTTTCCCAGATACCGAATACGCCTCCTTTCTTTCTGTCCGGATACGTTTCTCCGCTTAAGCCCTGCCACTCTACGCGTTCTGCCAGGAAAGGAACGCTGAAACGCAGTCCAAATAACGGAAGTTCCGGAAGCCCCTTCTGTCCGAAGTAATGCGTATGAACCCGGACTGCTCCAGTTGGATATACTGTGTAGGCGACTTCTACCTTTGCCGCCGGACTGGTGCAGGTCTGGTATTCGTAAGTAATGGAAACCTGGTTTTCCTGCTCTTCTGTTTTCCAGCCTGTACATTGAATAAACTGATCCGCTCCCAGCCACACAGCGCTCTTTTGGGGGAACCCGTTTCCTTTATCATTCTCTGTGGTTCCTCGCCAGAATGCCGGAAGAGCCGGACGGTAAACCCACTCTGTCTGACCGTAAACCAGAGAGACGATTCCATGCTCTGTATAGGAAAAGATAATATGGAAATCCGCTCCTTTTACTCCTAAATTCACATCTCCATGAACCACTGTAAGCGTGTTGTCAGAATTTGTCCCTCCATCGGTCAGGTTCTGAACAAACTCCGCTGCCTCCCGTCTTGCTCTGGCATCCTTTTCTGCATTTGACGCATCCTGAACTTCCCGCTCTTCTTTTCTGCTGTACCAGTAACGCACTTCCTGCATGGCCGGCTTTTCAGAGCCATCGGCAAATACAATTCCATTTCCGCTGAAAGCGTAGTCCGTCGGGCGGTCGTTAAAATCACCGCCATAGCCCAGTACGTCTGTCCCGTCCACATCTTTTTTGTAAACTGCCTGATCCTTAAAGTCCCAGATAAATCCACCCTGGTACATGGGGTATTCGTCCAGCAGGCGGATATAGCTTTCCATTCCGCCGATAGAATTGCCCATGTCATGCATATATTCACACAGCAGATACGGCTTTTGGGGATCGTTTTCCAGATATTCCCGTACTTCTTTTGGCGGCGCATACATCCGGCTCTCCACATCGCTGATATCATCAAACTCCCTGTTCCAGAATACCCCTTCATAGTGAACCAGTCGGGAAGGATCGGTCTGGCGGAAATACTGGCTCATCGCCCGGATGCATTCTCCTGCATAAGATTCATTGCCGCAGGACCACCACAAGATAGAGGTATGGTTTTTATCCCGCTCCAGCATGGATTTTGCCCGATCGACCACACATCCCTTCCATTCAGAAAGACTTCCCGGCACATTCCAAGACGGCTCGCAGGCTCCCATCTTCTGCCAGGAACCATGACTTTCCAGATTGGTTTCATCCATCACATAGATGCCGTTTTCATCGCACAGATGGTACCACAGGCTCTGGTTTGGATAATGACAGGTACGGACTGCATTAATGTTGTTTTTCTTTAAGACCGCCATATCCTTTCTCATATCTTCCTCTGTAATAGAACGGCCTCTGCGGGGATTCCATTCATGGCGGTTGACACCGTTGATAATCAGCCGTTTTCCATTTAACAGCATGATTTTGTCTTTGATTTCAAACCGGCGGAAACCTGTTTTACAGGGCACGATTTCCACAATTTCCCCCTCAGAATTGCAGACTGTCAGTTCCAGTTGGTAAAGATATGGATTTTCACAATTCCATAGGACTGCGTCAGGAATTTCCTCCTGGGCGATCTCCAGATAGGAACCTTCTGAAACATCCTGTCCGTCTTTTCTTCCTGCTAAAACGGTATTCTTTTCTTTATCCTTTAATGACCAGAAAAGCGTATATCCCTGTCCGGAGAGTCTGGCCTTCAAAGAAAACGTACCGGTCTTATAATCCTCTTTTACTCCTGCCTGTACCCACAAATCTTCTACATGGCACTCCGGCTTTGCAAATAAATAAACATCCCGGAAAATACCAGAGAAACGGAAAAAGTCCTGATCCTCCAGCCAGGCGGCGCTGCTGCGTTTATACACTTCTACGCAGAGGCGGTTGTTCCGCTCCTTTATGACATCGGTTAAGTCAAATTCAGACGGCGTAAAGGTATCTTCACTGTAACCAATAAACTGACCATTCAGCCATACAAAAAACGCCTGCTCTACTCCCTGAAAGGAAATACATATCCGTTTTCCCAAAAGAGGCTGTTCCAAATCAAATTCTTTCACATAAGAACCCACCGGATTATAATCCCAGTCAATATGAGGCGGACGCAGAAAGGCTTTGCCGTCCCAGGGGTACATGGTATTAATATAATGAATCTGATCATATCCCTGAAGTTCTATATGGCCGGGAACTGTAATCGTTCCAAAGGCTGAATCCTCATATCCTTCCTCATAAAACCGTTCCGGCCTGTCTGCCGGACGGCTGCTCCATGCAAACTTCCACTGGCCGTTTAAAGACTGGCATAACCGGTTTTTGCCTGATTGTCTGTCTTCTTCGCTTTGATAATACATATGGTCGGAATGGGCATCCAGACGATTTACCTGGAACACTTCCGGATCTTCCAGCCATGCTAACTGCGGCTGCATCATTCTTTCTGTCATAGCAGTAGTATCCTCTCTTAAAAAATTCGAATATCCATATTCTACTCCTTAACCGCACCTGCGGCAATACCTGCCAGAATATATTTTTGAAAGAACAGGTAAATCAATATGGTAGGCAGCATGATGATAATAATTCCGGCTGCCAGACTCTGCCAGGAACCCTGCTGTGCATTGGCATAATTCATCAGGAATGTAGTCAGCGTTCTCAGTCCGTTTTTCGGCATATACAGATATGGGATATACATATCGTTAATAATGTTAATCGCTTTGATAATCACAACGGTCGCCGTTGCCGGAGCCAGAAGCGGGAAAATAATCCGGACAAACAGTCCAAAATAACCGCATCCATCTAACAGAGCGCTTTCATCCAGAGAAACCGGCAGTGTCGATATAAACTGACGGTAAATGTAAAGCTGCATCAAATCAGAAGCCACATAAATAATAATCGGAGCACCAAGGGTATTATACAGATGAAGTCCGTTGATGATTTTAAATCTGGCGATCTCTGTTACAAACGTAGGAATTAGCATTCCTGCAAAAAATAATGCTACAATTACTTTTTTAAAACGGAATTCAAATCTTTCAATAATATAAGCGGTAATGGTTCCAAACAGCACATTAAAGAAGATACTGACAACCAGGATCATTCCGGTATTTTTAAATCCGATTAAAAGATATTTATCATTTAATACTTTCTGAAAATTTTCCAGAGTAATCCGGCTTTTCGGCGGCAGCAGCAATGGAGAAATTTTAACCATGTCTGCTTTTGTCTTAAATGCCGCAAACAGCACCAGTATAATGGGAGCAAGGACAACCGCCACCATAGCAAGACATATCATCTGTTTTAACATCTGGGACAAGAATCTTCTGGCTTTCATAATCACTTGTCTCCTTTCAGTATAATTCCATGAATAATTTTATTCTGTATTACATAAATCACCACAATCATTATCATAATGGCTACTGCCATTGTAGATGCCAGACCAAAATTGCTGAATGTAAAAGCCGTCTTTATGGTATAAAGTGTAAAAGTAGAAGAAGCATAACCAGGTCCGCCTGCAGTCATTACAAACGGAATGTCAAATACCTGCAGCGCGCCCCTGATGTTGTCAAACAGGATGAAATCCACCATCAGCATAATGGATGGAACCTGAATATACTGAAACATCTGCCAGGTATTGGCCCCGTCTACCCTGGCCGCCTCCTGAACATCCTGAGGAAGCGACTGCAAAGCAGCCATAAACAGAATAATGTGATAGCCGGAGAATCTCCACAGAGACACGAACGCCAGTACAAAATTGACCACCTTCGGATCGGACAGCCAGTTCTGGGACAGCATTTCCAAATGGAGAACATTCAGAATCTCATCAAACGCGCCGTTAATCGGTGAGAAAAAATAGGAAAAGGCATAGGAAATCGCAACGCCATTAATGATATAAGGCATAAAAACCATAGTCTTATAAAACTTGGCTCCCCGTAATTTTGACGTCAGCAGTACCGCAAATGCCAATTCTACCGGTATCATAAGAAGATGCACGAAAAAGTAGACTGCATTGTTTTTCAGTGACTGCCACAAATCCTGATTGTGTAACATAGAGCGGTAATTTTCAAATCCAATAAACTGGCTGTTTTTTGAATAGCCATCCCAATTGGTAAAACTCATCCGTATCAAATCCGCAGCCGGAAGCATTACAAAACAGATCAGCAATACGCTGGGGACAATTAGCGAAAGTAAAATAAAGCGTTGTTTTTTCTTGGCAAGAGAATTCATGTTGTCCTCCCATATTTGTGAAAGGGGCGCTGCCTAATAAATGTGCAGCAGCCCCTTTGTCTAGTGTACTGTGTTTCATTTTTTTGTTTACTGAATACCAAGCTTTGCTCTGGCGTCCTTCCACTTGCCATTTAATTCTGTCAATCTGGCTTCTAAATCAAATCCTTCGGTAAACATTTCTGCTCCAAGTTTCTTATAGTCAAATGCAATTTCATTCTGAATTGCCTGGAAGTTATCTCCGCCTCCGTCATACATAACCAGTTCGCTGTCTGGCTGTGCATCATCTGCTTCTGCCAGAATCGGATCCTTTTCCTTTGGGAAGTTGGTCATGGAGGATGCGCTGGTTACATAGTTAATATAGCCTGGATACCATGCGTCACTGTAGAACCACTCTACGAAAGCTTTTGCCAGTTCCGGATTTTCACTGTGAGTGGTAACGCCCATAAAGGAGTCGCCCTGAACCACTACACGGAATGGATCTTCTGCAGAATCTCTTACCGGAAGATAGAAGCATCCCAACTGGGAATAATCTTCCGCACCTTCTTTAATATCCTGAAGTCCCCAGTCTCCCAGTGCAATAATCGCTGCCTGTTTCTGTGAAAACAGGGACACTGCCTGGTCATTTCCCAGACCTAACGGATCCTTTCCAAACACTCCTGAGGTAAACAACTTGTATATCTTATGGTATGCTTTGTTAATATCGGTTTCTGCTGCAAAAGGCTCGTCTGTTTTTGCCATGTCATTCCAGTTCTGTCCGTTTCCTCCCTGAAGAGCAGGCATAAATTCCATAAACGGATAATCCGGCCACTCGTCTTTTGCGCCCATTGCGATTGCCATGAAATCAGGATTGTCTTTTCCGTAGTGTTCCTGAAGTTTTAAGGAAACCTCTTCCAGTTCGCCCCAGGTTGCAGGCACTTCAACACCGGCTTCCGCAAACATATCTTTCCAGTAGTATACATATTCATAACCGGCTGTCATTGGAACGCCTAAAATCTTGCCGTCTAATGCATATCCTGCAGCCAGTTCATTATTTTTTGCTGCCTCTAAATCGGATAAATCCAGCAGATAATCCTGGAATCTGGATAAGGTAAAAGGCTTGTTAAACATAACGTCCGGAAGCTGGTTGGCAGACGCACGCATCTTCATTGCATTCCAGTATTCGGAATCGTCTTTGATTTTCTCTACTTCAATATTGGCATTTGGATATTTTTCCTGGAACTTTCCTGCCATATCGTTGGCATCAATATAATCCATCAGGTTATTGTCCCAGATTGCAAATACCAAATCTCCGCTCAATTCTTCATTTACCTCAACCGGCCTGGTCTCTGCTGCAGTTGTATCAGCGGCTGCTGCCTCTGTGGACGCTGCTGCTGTGGTTTCCGTGGTATCTTCTGGTGCACATCCGGCCAGCGCTCCCGCTGTCAAAGCTGCACACATCCCTAACGCTAACAATCTCTTTTTCATTAAAAATACCTCCCTCATTGATTATGGCTATATTCTATCAACAAGAGAGGTATTATTCTATGAAAAAAGGTTCGATTTCTTGATGTTTCGTCAGATCTTGATTTCTTTTCCTGACCTTTTGTAATCTCCCGGGCTGACTCCCAGCATCTTTTTAAATGTCCGGTTAAAATGCTCTGTATTGTGGTATCCCACCTGTTCGCTGATTTCATACATCTTTAAATCTGTCGTGTCCATCAGCTGCTGAGCCTTCTGAATCCGCAGCCTGGTCAGATACGTGCTGAATGTCATTCCCGTTTCTTTGGTAAATTTAGAACTAAAATACTTTTCATTCAGTCCTACATAGTCTGCTGCAATTTTTAAAGTCAGTTCCTGACTGGCAAAATTATCTGCCAGAAACCGCTGCGCCCTCTGAATCACATCTGTCTGGCGGTTTTCCCGGATAAGTTCCAGATGGTTGGCAACCCAACTGATATAATTATTCAGCCAGAGGCTGATTTCCCCAATGGTCTCCAAACGGCCGATTTTCTGATAATAATCTACCGGTTCTGGAAACACTCCGGAAAAGTCCAGTTCATACTCCTTGAAACGGTCAGCCAGCAGACAGATAAAGTGTAACATCCTGTTTCCTGCTTCTTTTACAGGAAGCCTGTCTATGTTGGAAAAAATGGCCTGTCTCCCTTCCTCTATCCCTATGGGATCTCCTGAAAAAAGAGCGTTTAGCAGGATGGCGCACCGCTTCTGTTCCTTTTCCATGTTTTCAAGAAACTCTTTCATATCCCAGTACGTACAAATCCCATAGGAACCATACAGAGCGCTCCACTTTAACAGACTAATATCCTGTCCCAGCGCTTCGTCCATCTGGCTGTAGACAACCGGACTGCTGATTCCTGCCATCACTTCCAGGTTCATATAATCCCGCCATACCGCCTGGATTTGCCGGACCAGAGTCACAATTGCTCCCTGATACTGTTTTTCATCTGTCACTTTATAGTACAGCAAAAACTGGGATGGGTACACATTTAAAATCCCGCCCTTTGCCGCCACCCTGGGGATCTGACGGACCAGTTCCAACATCGGTTTTGCCATGCCTTCTTTCCAGTCATCTCCAAATCTGGCCGACTGGTGTTTAAAATCTTTTACCTCAAACAGAACCATTCCGTAGGTTCCATCTTTTGGAATCTGGATTCTTCCCTGTTCCAGACTGAATGCTTCAGGCGCGTTTCCTTTAAAAACGTCCTGATTCAGCTTTTTTAAAATTGCTTTCAGAGATTCTCCGTTTAAATCGCTTTTCAGCAGATAGTCATAAGCGCCTCTTCGGAAGGCTTCCCTTACCAGTTCAAATTCATTGTATCCGGAAAGCACCAGGGTAACCGGATTCTTCCCTTCCCTGCGGACAGCTTCCATCAGTTCCAAACCGTCCATTCCAGGCATTTTCATATCCGTAATCAGCAAATCCACCGGATTTTCCCTGATATATTCCAAAGCCTGCTGTCCGCTCATACAGTCTTTTACAATCGTATAACCGTTTGCCTCCCAGTCAATTACGGAGCGGAGCGTAACCCGGATAATTGTCTCATCATCTACTATCAGGACTCTGTTCACTGCTTTGTTCCCCCAATATTTTTGGTATTTCAATCGTTGTCTCGGTAAATTCTCCCAAAACGCTCTCCATGGAAATGGAGCAGTTTTCCCCAAAGTACAGCTTCATTCTGGAATAAACATTTTCTACTCCAATGCTGGTATTATCTCCTGCCTGTCTTTCTTTCGGCGTTAACAGGACACAGATTTCTTCCTCGCTCATTCCTCTGCCGTCGTCCCTTATGACAACGATCAGATGGGATTCGTTCTGGCTTACCCTGACAATCAGATGTCCAATATCTTCTTCTTTTTCCGACAATCCATGAACAATAGAATTTTCCACGATGGGCTGGAGAATCAGACGAGGGACACGATAGTCCAGACACGTTTCATCTATTTCGTAGGAAACCTCAAATCCGTCTGAATACCGGATTTTCATCAGATAAATGTAGCTGTCCAGTACCTCCAGTTCTTCTTTTACTGTATAAAAGCTGATATTTCCCCGAAACGAACAGGACAAAATCTTAATCAGCGCCTCTGCCATTTTCCGGATCCCGTCAAACCTGGCCACCTGAGCCATAAACCGGATAGAATTTAACGTATTGACCAGGAAATGCGGGTTAATCTGGGACTGAAGCGCCCGCACTTCTGCCTCGTGTTTTTTCTGCTGCACCTGCTCATTTTCCAGAATCGACGCTTTCAGACGGCGCACCATCCGGTTAAAGGAATGCATCATCGTGCGAATCTCTGCATGGCCTTCCGGCTGCAGATGGATCTCCAGATTGCCTTTTTCCAATTCCTGAAGTCCTTCTACCATCGTATGCACCGGTACAATAATAGAGCGCAGAAAGAACCTGGAATACAGGTAAAACAAAAACATTAATGCACTAGCAATTACAATCAGAATGGCTGCTGTCTGATTATATTCTTCTGTCAGTTTCCGGGTCTGGACGCAGGTTATAAGAAGCCAACTGCCATATCCGGCCGGAGAAGTAACAATGGTATAATTTTCTCCGCGTCCGGAAACCGGGTCCTTTAGTCTTTTCTGTACTTTTCTGCTGCCTGATTTCAGTTCTTCCCAGTTCAGCTGGGTTAAAAGGTTCTGTGCCCTGTCATGGCTTTCTCCGGCAAATAACATCTTTCCGCTGCTGTCTGTCAAAAAGGTAAGTCCCATCATCGGATCTTTGTTGTACCTTCTCATCAGATCCCCTATTGGAATTACATCAAACAGCATGGCCATTTCAATGGTTTTGGAACGATCTAACAAACGACTGGGAGAAAGCGCCGCTGCCAGAACGCATTCCCCTTTTTTCAGTCTTGAATAGGTCAGAGAATACACCGATGTATCAAAAATCCCCATACTTATCACATCCGGTTTTTCCAGTGCTGCCTGATACCACTCTTCTTTTTCTATCTCTTCTTTCGGCATCCGGATTTCGTCTTTCAGATACAGATTCTGCCCGTTTTTCATATAAAACATACCGGAAACCGTATTTTGGGAAGGCGCCGCCGCCACCCTGAAAATTTCGTCCATCCGGCTGATTAATTCATACCGTTTCGCCGTTGTTTCTGAATTTGCCGCTGCTGCTAAAGACAGAAGTTCATTGTTATTGACAAATACTAAATGAGACAGCTGAAGGGCGGTTTTTTCCACTGATTCTGAAAGAGAGGAGCGAATGGCCTCCTGGGAATTTTCTATATTGCTGACCGCATTTTTCTGAATCATATAGCGGGTAATGCTTAACGATGCCAGAAATATCAGCAGAATCGGAACGACGATAAGAAGCACAAAACTCCGGTAATATACTTTTTTTAATGATGTATGTTTATTCGCCCATCTCATACTCTCCATGGAATACCTCCACTGCCGGGCCAGTCATAAAGACATGGTTGGTCTGGCGATCCCATTCTATCACAAGATGACCGCCTCTTAATTCCACATCCACTTTATTGTCTGTATATCCGCTCAAAATCGACGCTACTGCGCTGGCAGTTGCTCCGGTGCCGCAGGCCCAGGTCTCTCCGCTGCCCCGTTCCCATACCCGCATCTGAATATGTCCCCTGTCAATAAGCCGGACAAATTCTGTATTGACTCTGTCTGGAAAACGGAGGTGATTTTCAAATGCCGGACCGATCTTTTCTAAATCCAGACTGTCAATCTCATCCATAAAATAAACCGCATGGGGATTTCCTACGGAAATTCCTACAAACTCATACTGGTTTCCAGACACCGTAATGGCTTCCGGAAGTTTTGACGTAAGTTCCGGTTCTCCCATATCCACCCTTACCCGGGTTACTTTGCCATTCTGCGTTTCCATGTTCAACTGCTTGATTCCGCTTTTCGTCTCGACGGTAATACAGGTCTTATCCACAATTTTATGGTCATACACATATTTTCCTACACAACGGATGGCATTTCCGCACATGGCGCCCTCGCTTCCGTCTGCATTAAACATCTGCATCCGGCAGTCGGCAATTTCAGACGGCCGAATCAGAATCAGCCCGTCTGATCCGATTCCAAAATGCCGGTCGCTGACTGCAATTGCCAGCTTTTCCGGATTTTTCACCTGCTCTTCAAAGCAGTTAATATATACGTAATCATTTCCAATTCCCTGCATTTTTGTAAACTTCATACTTCTGTTCTCCTCGTATAATATCTTTTAGATACATAAATCCATGTATCTTGGTTAATAAGT
>CAJMQQ010000059.1 GCA_905215625.1 uncultured bacterium | reverse complement strand
AAACATCCTCTTGCCCACAAAAAAATTACTACCCGCTCTGAAATGCTGGAACAGCAGCTGATTATCCACTACAATGGGTTTGATCTGGATCTGCTTTATGACGCCCTGTTGGACACTCCCCATCCGGTTAATGTCCTGTTTCGCAGCAACAATACCCGGCTGATTACTCAGACTCTGGAGAAGCAGGAAGTGGCTCTTCTTACCAACAACCTGCTTCTCCAGATGGATTACATTAAAAATCCCAATCTCAGCGTCATTCCCATCAAGAATTCCAGAAATCAGTACTTCTGCTTGTTTCGGGAAGACCATCCCCATCTGGCCTTTATCCAGGAACTGATTGACAGCTTAAAAGCCATCCGCACCAGCCCGTTGTTTCTTTAGAACATACCGCCGTTGGTAGTAATGACCTGTCCGGTTACATAGGAAGCCTCGTCGCTTGCCAGAAAGAGTACCATGGCGCTGTGCTCTTCTGGTGTTCCCAGGCGGTTTAACGGGCAGGACTGCATCATCCGTCCAGTTACATCCGGTCCTGCCATTTTAGTAAACTGTTCAAATCCAGGGGTTTTAATTCCGCCCGGCGCCACACAGTTTACGTTTACGCCAGCCCCTGCCACTTCTACTGCCAGGTTTCTGGTAAATGCAACCACGCCGCCTTTTGCCGCTGCGTAGGCAGGGCTGTGGGCGCTCATATTGGAAACTCCGGCAATGGATGCAATATTGACAATCTTTCCGTAATGCTTTTCTTCCATGATTTTAAGAGCTTCTCTGGTGCAGTAAAATACTCCGTTAAGATTAATCTGGATATTGGTCTCCCACTCTTCATCGGTCAGATTTTTGGTAATCTCCAGAGAGTATTTTTCTCCCGGCAGAGTTGTCAGATTCAGGAAGTTTTCCCTGTCTGTCTTTCCATTTCCCTTATGCATTCCTCTGCCGCCGGTTACTGCCGCATTGTTAATCAGAATATCCAGGGTTCCAAACTGTTCCAGAATCTCAAGGTACATGTTCTTTACATCCCCGCTGTTTCCCACATCACAGCGGACTGCCATTACGTCCCCGCTTATTTTCCGGAATTCCTCCAGGGCCGCCTGGTTCTTTTCTTCATTTCTTCCGCAGAATGCTACTTTTGCCCCTTCTTTTAACAGTCCTGCTACCAGGGCTTTTCCAAGTCCGTTGTTGCCCCCGGTTACCAGGGCAACTTTTCCATCAAATCTTCCCATTGTCTTCTCCTTTTCTCTCTTTACACTGCCATCTCGGCCCGCTCAATAATTTCGTCTTTTAATTTCTCGGATAAGTCGTTAAAGTAAGCGCTGTATCCTGCAACGCGGACAATTAAGTCTTTATAATGCTCCGGATGCGCTTTCGCATCTATGAGGGTTTCTTTATTAATAACGTTAAACTGGATATGCCACAGCTTTAAGTCACACCAGGTCCGGATAAAGCTGACCAGTCTGCGGGTTCCCTCGTCGCCTGCAACTGCGCTTGGAGATAATTTAATATTTAAAAGTCTTGCCGCACGCTCTTTATTTCCGCTCTGCTTTACATTTTTATTGGAAATCATAATGGCAGTCGGGCCGCTCTTTTCTGCTCCATGGGACGCGCTGACACCTTCTGACAGGTAATCTCCTGCCTTTCTTCCATCCGGAGTAGCTCCTACTACCATTCCGGCCGGAACGTGATTGGTAACCGGCACAATCCGGTTGACAAAAATTTCTCCATGAAGTCCCCTGTTTGCCGCCAGGAAATCTGCTTCTACCTTGTCCACTTCCCGGCCGATTTCATCGGCATAAGCGTCGTTGTTTCCATATTTCGGCGCATTTAACAGAAGCTGGCGGATCACCCCGTATCCTTCAAAGTTGGCGTCTAAGGCGCTGCAGAGTTCGTCCATAGTAATTTTCTTATCGTCATATACCATTTTCTTTACTGCGATAATGGAGTCAATCAGGGTTGCATATCCAACATTGTCCATAAAGATCTCGCGGAAGCTTCCAGGCACATAGCCGTTAATGTCGCAGGCTGCATCTCTGCACGCCCCTACAAACAGGGAAGTTAATGGAGCTGCCAGCTTGGTTGGCTTTACCAGATCTCCTACCATCTGCTGGATGCAGACGTTTCGCATAATAAATTCATGCTGGGTCTTATAAGCCTGGAAAAATTCTTCATAGGTTTTAAAGGTTCTGGGATCGCCGGTCTTGGGGCCAATCTGACGGGTTCCAAACCGTTTTAAACGGCCGTTGTTCATGGTCAGTTCCATAACTGCTCCCAGATTAATCGAAGCACATCCGTTTATGTAGGTTTCTCTGTTTACGACTCTTGTTTCTGTACAGCCGGATACTGCATAATTTAACGCTTCCGGCATGGTTGCTCCCTTCTGCACATAGAGAGGAACGATCTCTTCATCATTAAACAGCTTCGGGAATCCCTGGCCTTCCTTAATGATTTCCGCACAGGCAAATAAAAATTTCTCTGGTGTTCTGGAATGTACTCGCACCGCCAGATCCGGATAATGGGTAGGGAATCCGCTCTTGGACTCCAGAATCAGATAGGACAGTTCGTTGGTAGCATCTTTTCCCTCTGGCGTCTGTCCGCCGATGGTTACCGTCTCAAAGTGGGCATAGGCTTCAAACAGGCGGGAACTGGACTCCGATACAATGGTACGAATCATCTGGGACAAATTCAGCCAGTAACACTCCAGCAGCTCTTTCGCCTGGGCGCGGGTCAATGTTCCATTTTCCAGATCTTTGCGGTAATACGGAAGAAGGTGCTGATCCATGCGTCCGTTTCCAAGAGCGCCTCCTACGTTTTGTTCCAGACGGACTAAAATCTGCTGGAACCACTGCAGCTGAAGGGCGCTGCGGAAATCTCTTGCCGGATGTTCGCAAAGCCATTCACAGTTGTCTGCAATCTGAAGCAGCTCCTGTTTTCTTACTGGATCTGCCGCCTGTCCGGCTGTCTTTCTGGCTTCATCGGCATACCGGCGAATCAAAGTGCTGCAGCCCTTGCAGCAAATCAGCGCTGCTTCCCAGAATGGTCCTTCTTTTACATAGGAAGCCGGTGTTTTCTTCGCCTCTTCTAATCGTTCTTCTGCAATCTTACGATAGCCGCCAAAGCCGTTTTTCAGCAGGAATTCTACGTCATAGTTGTAGTTTAAGCTGGAACGTACGGTAGTGGACTGGGCAATGATAAACTGCTGTACGCTGAAATTGTTTTTATCTTCTCCAAAAATCAGCTTTCTGGTTTCTTCCGGCAGCGCCTGGACGTAAGCCTGGGCATAACTGCTGTCCTTCCAGTACGGATAAATCTCTTCTTCAATAATCTTGTAGTCTTCTTCTGTTACCAGATACGGGCTGATTGGACGGTTTGCCGCATTTTTCAGCTGCAGCAGAGCTGGTCCGTCATTTTCCGGATACAGCGTACCGAAACGGCCAATGTCTCCGGTCATCTTTCCTACAATTAATTCATAATCCGGTTCTACGTAAACCGGAATGTTTTCGGTTACGTGCAAAAATGCCTTTGCCCACCGGATCAGCAGGTTTTCGCCTTCCGTAGCGCGGAAAGACTCAGTAAACAGTCTTGCGCGGTTAATATCCATTTTTATCGGCTTGCTGCGCACGATTTCGTTAATTTTCAGTGTCCGCTCTCTGCCTTCCGTCTGGTATTGGTTAAGCTGAATCCATTTTTCCTGGGCCGTTAATGCTTTCTGACAACATTCTGACATAATCTGGTTCCTCCTTTTTATTATCTGACTATCCATCATCATCCATCTTTCTGTCTGTTAGATTTATTATACCAGTTTTGTCTTATTTTTAACAATACTGTCTTGGTATAATGCAGGGAAGGCCATATGCAGAAAAGTTATAATCGGGCAGGAGGGAGTGATTGCCTCCCTGGGGAGAACCTTCTTCTATCTCTGACAGATCTGGAACAACTGCCCTCGTATAGCCCTTTTCGATATACTCTTTTATTCTATGGATGGCGTCTTTTCCCAACGCCCGGGCGATACCCATAGCTGTCCTCCAAGAACAGGAATTCATCTAGACGTGCAGACTTGGGACTTGCACCCTTAAGAAACGTGCGCTGACAGGCACACAAAAAAAGGAGACCTATATGGCCTCCTACTTTTTCCTTCTTTATTCCACTAAACGCAATACATATAACTGGCATTTTTCGTTATAAGAATCACCAATTGCGCGTTGTGTTTCATCGTTCGCTTTTTTAAATCCCAAAGAAGTGTAAAACTTTATACCGTTCCAATTACTTTCCTCTACAAAAACGATAATGCCGTAGACAGCAAGAATATCGGCTGCTTCTTTAATCTTAGGGAGAATGTAGTCGTAAAACAATATTTTCCCAAGTCCATGTCCCTGGAACTCAAACCCTACAGCAATCCTTGCAATTTCAACCACAGGAAGTGCTAAATATTCATGCGTGTCGGGATCGTACGTATGAATTGCGTTTGCTTTAATAGTATAAAACGCAAGAATTTCCGTCTGCTCTTTGTCCATTAAGACATATGTCTTTCCCTGTCTCTGATCTGCATAGTCAAACGCATCATCGGATAAAAACACAATATGGTGAATTAGTATCTCTTTCCATTTTTTTCTGTCTCAAAATTTCAGCTATGGCAGTGTTTGTTTGTTTTCTTTCCCTGTCAGAATAGCTCTTTAACTCACTGTTCTTAAAATCTTTCATGATTCCCTCTGCAGCTTTTCCTTTTAACAGGGGAACTACAGCCATTGATACTGCCATCTGCCTTTCCTCCTTATCTTCTGAATGCTTATTGCTGACCAAATCAACACCTCCCATATATAATATATGTAGGTGGCTATGATTCATGCAACGTACTCTAGAAAGTGCCCTATGTCAACTAAAATACACATACGTATTATACCATTCCTGATTTTGAATATCAAGAGTATTTACAGTTTCGTCTTTCTGCAATTAAACATTGTGGCTGTGTGTAAATCATTCGTAATATATCTTTTCTTTCCAATCACAAACTTCATAGTAATACTCATTAAAATAACATACATAATCATAAAAAATATGTATGTTATACACAATTTTTATATGTTATACTTTTTGCATAAAATTAATTCAATCACCAGGTCATGTAGAAGGGAGAAGGATATGGAAGAAAAAAGACTAATCACATATGAGGAATTTGGTGCTGTTGGAGATGGAATATGCGATGATATTTCTGCCATCGCAGCCGCTCATGCATATGCCAATGACCATCATCTGCCTGTCAAGGCTAAAGATGGTGCACGCTACTACATTGGCAAGCAGGCTCTTACCGCCATTATTAAAACAAACACTGACTGGGGGACAGCTGAGTTTATTATTGATGACCGGGAAACAGAAGATTCACATATGCCAGTATTTTCTGTAGAATCTTATCAGGAAAACATTATGCTGAATATCAAATCACTGAAAAAGAATCAGAAAAAATTAGACATAGAACTTCCTTGCCGCTGCTTTATCAATATCCAAAACTCTCATGCAAGAAAATACTACCGGGAAGGTTTGAATGTAGATAATGGAACCGAACAAACCGACTGCTTTGTAGCAGACGCAGACGGAACTATTGAAAACATGATTATTTGGGATTTTGACCAATTAACTTCTTGCATAGCACACCCTATTGATGAAGAAACTCTGACTTTAAACGGAGGTATTTTTACCACAATTGCAAATCATGCAGAACGTGTCTATAACTACTATGGACGAAATATTACAATACACCGTTCCAATACACATATATCGAATTTAACCCATTACAATACCGAAGAAGGTGAATCTGGTTCACCTTACCGGGGATTTTTAAACATTACAAGTTGTGCCTTTGTTACAGTCAGTGACTGTTTCTTTACAGGGCATCGTATTTATTCAACCATCGGACGTGCTGGACTTCCTGTCTCTATGGGAACATATGATATCAATGTTTTCCGTTCCAGTGATATTTCTTTCGTTCGTTGTCGACAGAACAATATTATGGATGATACACGTTGGGGTATTATGGGAACCAGTTTCTGTAAAAATCTTTCTTTAGACAGCTGTGTTTTCTCCAGATTTGATGCTCATATGGGTGTGACCAACTGCACCATCCGCAACTCCTGTTTAGGTTGGCAATGTCTCAATCTAATCGGTCATGGAACTTTTATTCTGGAAAATACGGAAGCCTTTGGACGATCACTGATCAATCTTCGAGATGACTACGGAAGCACATGGGATGGCACTGTTTCCATCCACAACTGTATCTGGCACCCTGTAAATAGAGACAGTTCTGTCTTTTCTGCTGCCTATTCCGGAAATCATGATTTTGGTTATCCATGCTATATGCCTGTTGAAGTGACAATCGATGGCCTCACCATTACAGATAATGACCTGACTAGTGATCCAGAATATCATGGATTATCTATTTTCAGCAATTATGATGCCAAAATCAATGAAGAAGATGACGGAACAAGACGTCCTTACCCATATCACACAACAAGAAAACTTTGTGTACGTGGAATTCGCACTGAAAGTGGAAAAGGCCTTTCCATAAAGAAAAACCCATATTCTATGCCAGAGTTAAGATATGTGGAATTTATGAGTGACAATTAAATTATAACCAGCTCCTACAACAAAGAGGGGGATATCGCTAACCTTCACTTCCCGCGGTATCCCCTTATCTCATTCTTAATATCTTTTATTTAACCATTCACGTATTATGCGTTTTCACTATCGGCAACATACGGAAGTTTCACTCTTATTACCGTTCCTTTTCCTTTTGAACTGTATATTTTTACTCCATACGTCTCTCCATACTGAAGACGTATCCGTTCAGCTATATTGGCGATACCGATACCAGAATATTGGTTTTTCTGGTTTTCATTATGCTTCTTGTTAAGGGCTTCATCAATTTGCTCTTTGCTCATACCACAACCATTATCTCCGACAAAAATCACCAAAAGCTTTTTATGCCTGCATATCCGTATTTCTATTCTTCCTTGTCCTTCTGCAACAGCAGGAAGTCCATGCATAATGGCATTTTCCACCAATGGCTGAAGGATAAATTTTAAAATCTTACAATTAGCAGCGTCTTCCCTCACCTCAATATTGGTCGAAAAAATATCTCCATACCGTACTTTCTGTATGTCCAGATACTTCTCCAAGCTATTGATTTCCTGATTCAGATTGACAATTGGATTACTATTATCAAAACTATACGCCAAAAGACCTGCAAGAGACTTAATAGCTACTTCTGCATCCTTTATCCGTTCCTGCCGCAGGAGACTGGCAATACAATACAGTGTATTTCTCAGAAAATGAGGTCCAATCTGGTTCTGATACATACGAAATTCAAAAGCAACTCTCTTTTGTTCTGCCACCTTAACATCTTCTACCAGATCTTGAACCCTCAGCATCAACCTGTTATAGCAGTCTGTCAATCTTCCAACCTCATCCACCCGATCATTCTCAATGGGCTTTAAGGTCTCCAAATCTCTGACTCCTTCCATCGTAACCGCCAGTTGGCGAATTGGCTTTGTAAAATAGAACACAACTCGATAAACAGCAAAACCAACCATAGCCAGTCCCAAAAACAGATAGATCAAAAAATTAATTTTCAGATCATCAATTCCACGATTTAAGAGTTCATCATCTACAATAGCAAACATATACCAACCAGCCACATTTTTATTACTATGCATACCATAATACTCTGGATTCCCGGAAAGACGGAACAATGTCTGACCGTCATTGTTAAAATCCTGAGCCTGAATAAAATCAGGCTCCATCTGCAGTGGATACATTCCCTTTACGATTGGAATCCTGGACTGATCTGACGTATCAAAGAAAATCGTAGATTTACTTTTCGTAGTAAGTACAAAGGACTGACTATTTTTACTATGAATTTTCTTCAAATCTTGATACAGCATTTTTAAATCCACTTCAGCTGCGATCACTTTTCCTGTTTTTCTGTCCGTATAGGCAACACACATCGTTTGGTCTGCCTGCATTCTACTGTAATAAGGCTCCGACCATAATATGATACCAGGCTGTTTTTCTGACCGTATCATATGTTCTTCCACAGCTTTATTATGTAAAATCTGATACAAATACTGATCTCCACAGATAATTCTGCCATCTTGTTGTTTTGTGTATACCTCTTTAATACCTGTTCTGCCCTGCGGAATCTCTCTCAGCAATTTTTCCACTTCTTTGTTATTATGAAACAAATCGTCTCTCATAACACTGGTTCGCAAAAGTTCCTGAATAGAATATACATAATAGTTCACAATCAGATTGGTCTGTTCCAAACTGTTGCGTAATTCTATTTTCTGATTATCCCTTATTTTTTCAACCTGATTATGAAAGGTAATTGACTGTACCGAAAGCAAGATAATGGTTGCTAACAAAAAAGTAGCTAAAAACTGACGGACAGAAAAGCCAATTCTCTGTAGATTTTTTTTTGCAGGCTGCATTCTATCAAGCATTTCCATTCCCCTTTCCAATTTGTTTGGGGGGATAACCCACAATTTTCTTAAACAGAGAACTAAAATACCGATAATTAGAGATTCCAACTAATTCCGCAACCTCATAAACCTTAAATCTGCCTTCCATCAATAACTCCTGTGCCCTCTCCATTCTTACAGAAATCAGATAATCGCTATACGTTTTTCCCGTTTCCTCCCGAAACAGCCGGCTAAAATACTGAGTACTAAGACCAATCCTATAAGCCACATCAGAAAGCTGGAGCCTGGTATGGTATTCTTCATTAATAATATGGATTGCTTTCTTGATTTCTACTCTGTATTTTGTCTCTGAAACACAGACCTGAACGACATAATCAGCCAAATCTTCAATTGTACGAATTTCCTGAATATCTATATCCAGATATTCACTGCACTTTTTTTCTGTCTGCCGAAAATAATTTTTTAGCCATCCGGCGGTAAAAAGCCGTAACTCATCTGCATCGATCTGCTGCTTTTTCGTATATCTGATAAACATCTCCCGAAAATTTTCCGGATTTCTATCAATACATTCATAAATCCTTTTCAGTTCACTTTTAACTGCATCATCACATTCTTTGATCTCTTTCAATTCTCTGCTGTCAAAATTTTTTTGAGACGATTGATAAAAACAAGTATTTTTCCATAAGGTGTGTTCTTGCGTACATCGGATAAGTGCCTCAATTCCTCGAATCTCAGGATATGTAACTGTAAAAATCCCGGATATTTCCACCAGCGAAGAGAGGTATTCCGTAATACTATAACAAAGGCCTTCCAAACACTCTCTATAGGTTTCTTTGCAGGAATCATACAGGCAAATCATGTAAATATTCGAAAATAACAGAGCCCAGCTTTTCACCAAACTATGGCCTTCTAAATAGTCACTCAATTCATCATGAATGGCAGCCCGATATCCTACAGGAATGTCCACACACAGGAAGGTACAGTGCTGTCGCTTATCCGCAAAAAGCTTCAAAGAATATAACAATTTTTCCAACTCCTGCTTTGTTTCTTCTGGAACACTCTTATCCCGCTGAAGCTGTACCATATACTTGGTAACCAGCCTTCTCCTCTTTTTGTCCGCAGACTTCCTTAAAATTTCATTTTCCTGAAGTTTTTGACGGGCTTTTTGTATAATGGCTGCAACCGTTTCCTCATCCATTTCAAATTTTACAATGTAATCCACTACATTTAATCTCAAAGCAGTCTTCACATAATCAAAATTCTCGTGTCCGGTCAAGATAATCACTTGAATACTTGGATACAGCCTTTGAAGCTCCTCCGCCAGCTCCAAACCGTTCATAATTGGCATAGAAATGTCGCTGATCACAATATCCGGTTTCAATTCCAGGCAAAGCTGCAATGCTTCTTTTCCATTTCTCGCATCACCTACCCATTGACAACCATAAGATTCCCATGGGTAATCTGCCATTTCCTGTCTGACAGGCACCTCATCATCAACAATCAAAACTTTTACCAATTCTTTCATATTACCACCATTTTACATTATATAATCCATTTTATTTTTTTACAACTAAGAATGGAGAACCTGTTGCATTCTTTAATATCTGCCATATACAATTGCCTCGAATGGTTTCAAAATGCCAGCTTGATGCTCCTCATAATTTCCCAACACTGTTTTTACCCCTTCCGGCAGAATACTTTCATCAATCTCCTGCTGCTCCGCTGTAAAATTGCTGAACACATATATTTCTCCTTCTTCGCAAAATCTACGATAAATATATACGCATTCACTTTCCATGTCAAATTCTTCATAAGCGCCAAGTTCTACCACTTTACTTTCCTTCAAAAACGCAATCAATTTTTTGTAATATTGAAAAATTGATTCCGGATCCTCCATCTGCTGCTGTGCGTTTAACCATATATAGTTGGAATTTACAGGAATCCAAGGTTCTCCTTTTGTAAAACCTCCATGTTTCTCCGAATTCCACTGCATGGGCGTTCTGGCATTATCACGACTGCCATTTCGCAGATAACGCATCATGTCTTCATGGGCAATGCTTTTTTCCTTCACCACGTATGTTTCATATGCGTTAAGACTTTCAATATCTCGCAAATCCTTTATATCCCGCAAATCACTATTGGTCATTCCCAGTTCTTCGCCTTGGTAAATATACGGCGTTCCCTGAAGCAAATAGAGTGATGTTGCCAGCATCTTGGCTGATTTTTCCCAGTTTTGACGGTTTGCGGTATTTCCAAATCGTGACACTACTCTCGGTTGATCATGATTATTCCAGAACAATGAATTCCATGCATATCCACTCAGTCCTGTCTGCCATTTTCGTAACACACTCTTAATATCTTTGAGTGAAAAACTTCTATCACTCCATTTTTTTCCATCTCCTCCATCTACCCCCATTAATTCAAACTGGAATACCATGCTCAGTTCTTTCTGGTCGTTTGATGCATATTTTTTTGCTTCATCTACTGTAACAGCCGGAGTCTCTCCAACTGTCATCACATTATAATCTGCCAGTACCTTACTGTGCATTTCCTGCAAATATTCATGGACCTTCGGACCATTTGCACAAGCCGTATGTCCTTTGATTACACTATCCTCATACAGTTTTTTCTCATCTTTTGAAATTAAACTGATCACATCCATACGGAATCCATCGATTCCCTTTTCTAACCACCAGTGCATCATCTTATATATTTCTTGACGCACAGATTCATTAGACCAGTTCAAATCCGGCTGTTTTTTTGAAAACATATGAAGATAATACTGCCCGCTTGTTTCATCATACTGCCATGCAGGGCCAAGGAAACAACTAGTCCAGTTATTAGGTGGTGTACTCTGGTCTCTTCCGTCTCTCCAAATGTAATAGTCTCGATATGGGTTGTCTTTTCCTTTTTTGCTTTCTGCAAACCATGTATGCTCATCAGAAGTATGATTTACAACCAAATCCATAACAATCCGAAGACCACGTTTATGTGCTTTATCTAAAAGTTCTTCAAAATCTCCCATGGTTCCAAAAATTTTCATAATAGAATAGTAATCAGAAATATCATATCCGTTGTCATCATTTGGAGACTCATAGATTGGTGTCAGCCATAAAACGTCTACCCCCAGTTCTTTCAAATAATCCAACTTTTCTATAACACCTCGAAGATCCCCTATACCATCCCCATCGCTGTCATAAAAACTTCTAACGTAAATTTCATACACAACACTGTTTTTCCACCAACCGGATTGACTCATATTATCCTTCTCCTGTTATTTCAAATTCTATCTATCATTGTTAACAGCAGCAAAATCGTTATCTGCCAGACTAGAAACTGCTAATTTTGCATAGATACTTCTGATATCCTTTGTGTAACGCTCTAAAACAACTTTTCCTTCTTCACTACCACAGCGATAAGCGGCAATCGCAGTCATAATTTCCAAATAGGAAGAAAGTGGGAACGGCTCATCTGTAACTTCTGTCGCAGTATATCCTCCGCCAATATACTTATTTTTCAAAAGTCCTGCTAAAGAATTTCCTGCCTCCGGATCCGGGTATTCTGCAAACACATGAACCAAATTTAGAATCCGATCATAATATGGAATGCATACGGTATCCCTACGAACTCCAAAATATGGAAAACTGCTGACATAAGGAGCTCCGCCGGTCTCACTCTCATCTATAATTTCACACAGCACTTTCGTGATTTCAGTATCTTTGATTCGTCCTGCCACCTCAATCAACTGATTCATATCCCAGTAATCATCTAATTTTCCATCAATCCCATGCCTAATGGTATCACTTCTCTTCACAATAAGATCTTGAACAGCCTTTTTTTCATGTTCTTTCAGCCAGCGGAGTCTTTTAATAATCAATTCTTTACCTGTCTGATCTCCAAACCATGCAAGAGATTTCGCAAGTAGAATTTTCTTTTCTTCCGTATTTTCCTGTTTCCACGCCTCTTTCAACAAAGGAAGCACCTCTTCTTTTTCCTGCAGCACTACATTCATCAAGCTGAAAGCATCTTCTTCTGTTAATCCTTCTACAGCTTCTTTTGCAGTCGGAAAGTGTCGCTTTACATATTCATCTGGTATCAAATCTTCTTTTTCCAGGAAGTTCTGAATTTCTGAATATTTCACATTCTTTCCGTCATTTTTTGCCATGCAGCCTGCTACATATCCCAGAGCATATCCTGCATTTTGAATATCTGCCACCATACGAACCACTGATATGGTATCTCTATCCACCGAAATTGCTTTTCCGCCTACCAGAAGCCCATTGATATCTTTCGGAATAAAGCATCCTAATGGAAGTACAAATTTATGTTTTACAATTCCTGTTGCAAAACCCATTCTGGAGAAATCAACTACGGTTTTGCCATGATTATCGATAATGCTCATAGCCACTGCTATTGGCTCTGTAATTTTCCGATTACGAATTGCCCGTTTGACATCCAGATAATCCCGGCCTATAATTCTCCTTCCTTCACGATAAGATACTGGATTAGAACTGTAATAGTCGCAGTTTCTCATCTGACCTATCATGGATGCTCTTAACATATCTTTGTATTCTGTAGTATCAACCATGTCATAATCGCCTGCGCCCCTGCGTTGATGGAAGTTTTCATGGGCTCTTTCTTCCATTCCCCACTGGCTATAGGTTTGAGAAATTCCTTCCTCTTTAGAACCAAACTGAAATTTAGCTCCCGCAAGCACAGCGATGTCACCATTTCCGGTTCCATCAATGACAACATCTGCATAAATTGCAAATACCCCCGCCTCATTAGCAACCATCACGCCTTTTACTGTATTTCCTTCTTTTATCGCATCAAAAACTACACTTCCTACTAAAAGCTTTCGATTGTTTTTCATCGTCTCGTAATGATGCATAAGGGCAAGAGAAGCATGGCTGAATCTGACTTTTTTACGGTATTCCTCTGAAGTTTTAATCACAGTACAATCAAACTCATCATATATATCATTAATTTTCTGAGTAAATCCGCCAATTCTTCCGCAGAAATAATTCGCCACATGACCAGCTGTTCTTGTTCCTCCTAGAATATACTGATTTTCAATTCCTACAACTTCCAAGTCTTTTTCCACACCATACACTGATGCCATTCCAGCTGTTCCAAGTCCTGCCACTGTCACCCGGCTTTTATAACTTTCTGCAGTTTCTGGTTCTAAACGGACAGGGTAGAGTACCGTTCCCATAATCTCTGTCGGCTGTCCCTCTCTGCTATGTACCACCTGACCGACAGGCCATTCTTTTCCGTTTACAAAAAGTGTATTGGCTCCAGAAGTACTTACTGTTTCTTCTTTTGCAGTGATTAACACCTCCTGAAGAGATTCTTCCATCTGAATTAAATCATATGGGGTAAACGCAAATTGAACTGGTTTATGATTTTCATATACACCCCAAAAACCTTCCGGCATATCCGCACAATTTGGTTTTACAGACGCTTCTGTAGCCACATTAATTAGTTCTATCTCCTGGCCAGCAAAGTGTTTTCTTAATGCAGCAAGAACCAGGGCTGCTTCTGCTTTCACACAGTTTTCAATTCGGCTGCGGACTTCTGCTGCTGGTACCGTCTCGTCCAATTCTATCTCTGCCTCAAATTCTACCACTTTTGTATCGGAGCCGCGTTTGGAAGAATGAAGCGTTACCTTTCCATCCCAGACGGAATCTCCCTTCAAAAATAGTTCTCCGCTTTTAAGTTCTTCTCCCTGTATTTCAAACATATAGGAAGCCTTTTGCGCTCCACAAAATGTTTGGAAACCACAAACTTTGTTGGAAACCACACCATCACCAGTGCAGTCCAATACAGCATCTGTCTTCATGTACCAGGAGCCGTAACTGTTTGCCAGAATCAATCCACTGATTCGCTTACTCTGGTCAAATACCAGTCCAACTGTCTCTGTAAATAATAAGCAGGGGATCTTTTCTTCATAAATTTGTTTCATCAGTCCAGACTTGGTCTCACCTTGGTAAAAACAAATTTCGCCATCAACTTCTTTTCCGTCCCATTTTAAAACAGTCTGCTTTTTATAGGAATCCCAAGCTTCTCTTTCCGTAAAAATCTGGTATCTTCCATTGACTTCAAATCCAAGATAACTTCTTCTTTCAATAATGACTGGATTCATACCGGCTTCTTTTGCTCTCAATGCCGCTGTACAGCCTGCCAATCCGCCGCCAAGAATTGCTATGCTCTTTTTCATATTTATTTTCCTTTCCTAATCTGAATGCTGACCGGCACTCCTTCGATTTCTTCAATATGGATATATAGATACTCTGCCATTTTCTGGAAACGATCTTTCCAGACCATATATTCCTCTTTGTCCAAAAGATCGCCAAAGGCCAGCAGCGCCTCTCCTAACTGGATTTCTGAAAATACCGTAATCCCTGTCCAGTTGCTGTTGGTATCGTTGTAACAGCAGCCGTCCCTTCTGTAATCTGCAAAGAAACCAGACGGTCACACCACTCTTTTAAAAGTTCTTGT
>CAJMQQ010000058.1 GCA_905215625.1 uncultured bacterium | reverse complement strand
TGGCGGATTTCAGGTTCTGGAAGTAAAAACTGTCAGTGAATACGGAGAAAACCAGGCGGCCCGTTATGCCAGACCCAATGCAGCTTATGGGGAAGTAGAAGAAACTCTGGCAGCAGATACGGCTTCCATGAGCGTGGAAGAGGGAGAGCTGGAAATCAAGGCTCATCTGTCCATCAGCTTTAAAATCGTGCCCAAGTAGAAGTTGCTTTCCGGACATTTTTGCCCATGCGGCATCTTATATCCGGATACAATGCAAAATTTTATCAGGAAAAGCAAAATAGGACTGGAATTTACGGATTTCTTATGCTATAATCGTACCTTGAAGTGTAACGCCCTGTGGAGAAATGGCGGTTCACATATTATTCAAGGAGGAACCCATACTATGAGTTTACAAGTAGAAAAGTTAGAAAAGAACATGGCAAAGCTGACTGTCGAAGTACCAGCTGAGCAGTTTGATAAGGCAATCAAGGCAGCCTATGACAAAAATAAAAACAGATTTAACATCCCAGGCTTCCGTAAAGGAAAGGCTCCGCAGGCCATGATTGAAAAAATGTACGGCCCTGGCGTATTCTATGAGGATGCAGCAAACGAGGCAATTGATGCCAGCTATGCAGATGCTATGAAGGAAAGCGGACTGGAAATCGTTTCCAGACCGGAGATCGATATTACCCAGATCGAAAAGGGCAAAGATTTTATCTACACTGCAACTGTAGCAGTAAAGCCGGAAGTTACCTTAGGCGAGTACAAGGGCGTTGAGGTAGAGAAGGCAGACGCATCCGTTACTGACGAAGATGTAGAGAAAGAACTGAAGAAAGTTCAGGATCAGAACGCAAGACTGGTAGCAGTAGAAGACAGACCAGTTGCAGATGGCGACCAGACCGTTATCGACTTTGAAGGATTTATTGATGGTAAGGCATTTGACGGCGGACAGGGTACTGATTATCCTCTGACCATTGGTTCCCATTCCTTTATTGATACCTTTGAAGAACAGTTAATCGGCAAGAACATCGGCGAAGAGTGCGAAGTAAACGTAACCTTCCCGGCAGAGTACCATGCGGCTGAACTGGCTAATAAGCCTGCACAGTTCAAGGTAACTGTAAAAGAAATCAAAGTAAAAGAGCTTCCAGAGTTAAACGATGAGTTTGCAAGCGAAGTTTCCGAATTTGAGACCTTAGACGAGTACAAGGAAGATACCCGCAAGAAGCTGGCTGAGAAGAAAGAAAAAGCAGCTGAGACTGAGAATGAGAACCATGTAGTAGAAAAAGTTGTAGCAAATGCTTCCATGGATATTCCGGATGCTATGATCGACAACGAAGTAATGAACATGATTCAGGATACTGCACAGAGAATGCAGAGCCAGGGTATTCCATTTGACCAGTATATGAAGTATACCGGCATGACAGTAGATACCTTAAAAGAGCAGATGAAGCCTCAGGCAGAGCGCAGAATCCAGACCAGACTGGTACTGGAAGCAGTTGCAGCAGCTGAGAACATCCAGATTTCTGACGAGCGCGTAAACGAAGAACTGCAGAAGATGGCAGACGCTTACAAGATGGAAGTAGAAAAGCTGAAAGAGTACATGGGTGAGTTTGAAAAAGAGCAGATGAAGAAAGATCTGGCTGTTCAGGAAGCCGTTGACTTCCTGGTAAAAGAGGCAAAGCTGGTTTAATTTGCCGTTTGTTCAGGTCTGAGATACCAGATGGAGAAGTTGCAGAAGGGGGACGCAGTTGATAGGGACTCCTGTCTGCAACTTCCTGCTATTTGTCGGCGGCAGAGAAAAAACTGTCGCGTAAGAAAGGAGTAGAAAGATGAGTTTAGTGCCTTATGTCATTGAATCAACCAGCAGGGGCGAGCGCTCCTATGATATTTATTCCCGTCTGTTAAAGGACAGAATCGTGTTCTTAGGCGAAGAGGTGAATGATGTGACTGCCAGTCTGGTAGTAGCTCAGCTTTTATTTTTAGAGTCTGAGGATCCTGGAAAAGATATTAATTTCTACATTAACAGCCCAGGCGGATCAGTTACCGCAGGCATGGCGATTTACGATACCATGAACTACATTAAATGTGACGTTTCTACTGTCTGCATCGGTATGGCAGCCAGCATGGGCGCATTCTTGCTGTCCAGCGGTGCAAAAGGCAAGAGATTTGCACTTCCAAATGCTGAAATTATGATTCACCAGCCATCCGGCGGTGCTCAGGGACAGGCAACCGACATTAAGATTGTAGCTGATCACATTTTACGAACCAAAAAGAAATTAAACGAGATATTAGCGGCCAATACCGGACAGCCTTTAGAGGTCATTGAGCGGGATACAGAGCGTGATAACTACATGAGCGCCCTGGAAGCCAAAGAATACGGTCTGGTAGACGCAGTAATTGCAAGTCACTAACTGGCCCGTTAAGGAAAGGTGGAAATATGCCAATCAGACCAGATGATAAGGTTCGCTGCTCTTTTTGCGGCAAGACCCAGGATCAGGTAAGAAAGTTGATTGCTGGATCCAATAATGTATTTATCTGTGATGAATGTATTGAGCTTTGCGGTGAGATTTTAGAGGAGGAGCTGGGAGAGCAGATGGATGTCCAGGATGAACTGGATGAGATCAATCTGTTAAAACCCAAGGAACTGAAGGAATTTCTGGATGAGTATGTAATCGGACAGGATGAGGCGAAAAAAGTTCTTTCTGTAGCGGTTTACAATCATTATAAAAGAATTACTTCCAGAAAGAAACTGGATGTAGAAGTCCAGAAGAGCAATATTTTAATGCTTGGACCGACTGGTTCCGGAAAGACCTATCTTGCCCAGACCCTTGCAAGAATTTTGGGAGTTCCCTTTGCCATTGCAGATGCTACGGCTCTTACCGAAGCAGGATATGTAGGCGAGGATGTGGAAAATATCCTTCTGAAGCTGATTCAGGCAGCTGACTATGATATTGCAAAAGCTGAGTACGGAATTATCTATATTGACGAGATTGACAAGATTACCAAAAAATCCGAGAATGTATCCATTACCAGGGACGTATCCGGCGAGGGAGTCCAGCAGGCGCTGTTGAAGATTCTGGAAGGTACAGTTGCCAGCGTTCCGCCCCAGGGAGGCAGAAAGCATCCGCATCAGGAACTTTTGCAGATCGATACGACGAATATTCTATTTATCTGCGGCGGCGCCTTTGACGGTCTGGAAAAGATTATTGAAAGCCGTTTAAGCACCAGCTCCATTGGTTTTAATGCAGAGATTGTAGATAAAAACCAGAGAAACTTAGATGATTTGCTGCTTCAGGTTATGCCTCAGGATTTGACAAAATACGGCCTGATTCCGGAATTTATCGGACGTGTGCCGGTAGTAGTTTCTTTGAGACTGCTGGATGAGCCGGCATTGGTTAAGATTTTGTCAGAGCCGAAGAATGCTCTGACCAAGCAATATGAAAAGCTGTTTGAACTGGATGACGTCAAACTGGAGTTTACAGACGACGCTCTTGCGGCGATTGCCAAAGAAGCAGTAGAGAGAAAGACTGGAGCCAGAGGTCTTCGTTCCATTATTGAAAAGGTAATGACGGATATTATGTATGAGATTCCTTCTGATGATACCATTGGAATCTGTACCATTACCAAAGATGTAATTGAAGGAAAAGGCCAGCCGGAGATTGTCTACCGGGATACGGCGGTTCCAAGGAAAATGACATCCAGATTAAAGAAAGATAAAACCGGAGAGATTGCATAGATTTACTCCTGACAGGGGCTGTTGCATAGAGGTCACAATATGCAATGGCCTTTTTCAGCTAACGGAAGATTTGCATGAGGAGGAAAGAAAATGGAAGACAGAACCATTACCATGCCGGTGATTGCGCTCAGAGGGCTTGCAGTCCTCCCTAAAATGATTGTTCATTTTGATATTAGCAGAACCAAATCAAAAGCGGCCATGGAAAAAGCAATGGTGGGAGAACAGCAGGCGTTTCTGGTTACCCAGAGACAGACAGAGGTAGCGGATCCGTCTATTGAGGATTTATACCATGTCGGCTGCGTAGCAAAAATCAAACAGCTGGTAAAGCTGCCGGACGGCGTTATCCGGGTTATGGTGGAAGGAGAACAAAAAGGCGTCCTGCTGGATTTTGACAGTACCGAGCCGGCGCTCATCGGCGAAATTGAATTAATTGAAGAACGGGACAGTCTGCCTCTTTCTGCAAAAGAGGCTATGCTTCGCGTAGTGAAAGACAAATTAGAAGAATTCGGAAGAGAAAATTCACGGATGGCAAAAGAACTTTTGCCAAACCTGATGCTGATTGAGGATTTAGGCGAGCTTCTGGATCAGGTGGCAATCCAGATGCCATGGGATTACACCATGCGCCAGGAGGTCATGGAAAGCCTGGATTTAGAAGAACGGTATGAGAAAGTCGTAAACATTCTGATTTCGGAATTGGAAATCCTGCGGATCAAGAAAGAACTGCAGGAAAAGGTACGGGATGCAGTCAATAAAAACCAGAAAGATTACATTTTGCGGGAACAGCTTCGCATTATCAGAGAAGAACTGGGAGAAGATAATGTGGTATCCGATGCAGAAGAGTATGAAAAGCGTTTAAAGACCTTAAAAGCAGACAAGGAAGTAAAGGAAAAGATTGCAAAAGAGATTGGAAGGTTAAAATCCATTCCCAGCAGCAGTCCGGAGAGCAATGTAAGCCGTACGTATATTGAGACCCTTCTGGATCTTCCCTGGAAAAAGGTTTCCAGAGACAATAACGACATCGCCCATGCAGAAACGATACTGAATGAAGACCATTATGGACTGGAAAAGGTCAAAGACCGGATTTTGGAGTATCTGGCAGTCCGTACCCTGACAGACAAAGGCATCAGCCCGATTCTGTGTCTGGTAGGACCACCTGGAACCGGTAAAACTTCCATAGCCCGTTCGGTAGCCCGGGCACTGAATAAAAAGTATGTTCGCATCAGCTTAGGAGGCGTCCGGGACGAGGCGGAAATCCGCGGTCATAGGAGAACCTATGTGGGAGCAATGCCGGGACGTCTGGTAGACGGATTGAGACAGGCAGGAGTCAGCAATCCCCTGATGCTGTTAGATGAGATTGACAAAGTCAGCAGCGATTACAAAGGTGATACTTCATCTGCCCTTTTAGAGGTATTAGATGGGGAGCAGAATGTAAAATTCCGGGATCATTATGTAGAACTGCCGATAGACTTATCCCAGGTGCTGTTTATTGCCACGGCCAATACGACCCAGACCATTCCGGGACCGCTGTTAGACCGTATGGAAATCATTGAGATTACCAGCTATACAGAAAATGAGAAACTTCATATTGCCAAAAACTTCCTGGTTAAGAAACAGTTAGAACGAAACGGATTGACCAAAGAACAGGTAACGATTTCCGACAAAGCTCTGGAAAAGGTAATTCACAATTACACAAGGGAAGCCGGTGTAAGAAGCTTAGAGCGCCGGATTGGAGACTTGTACCGGAAGGCAGCCAGAGAATTTCTGGAAAATAAAAAACAGGTTATCCGGATTACGGAATCCAGCTTGGAAAAATACCTGGGCAAAGAACGGATTTCCTTTGCAGATGCCAATGAAGAAGATGAGATTGGTATTGTCCGCGGACTTGCCTGGACCAGCGTAGGGGGGGATACCCTGCAGATCGAGGTAAACGTAATGCCTGGAAAAGGGAATCTTCAGCTTACCGGTCAGTTGGGGGATGTTATGAAGGAATCTGCCCAGACTGCCCTTACTTATATCCGTTCTGTTGCGCCAAAATACCAGGTAGCAGACGATTATTTTGAAAAACATGACATTCACATCCACATTCCAGAGGGAGCTGTGCCAAAAGACGGTCCTTCTGCAGGAATTACCATGGCAACGGCCATGCTGTCTGCGGTGCTGGAACGTCCGGTAAAGGCAAAAGTGGCTATGACCGGAGAAATTACCCTGCGGGGACGCGTTCTTCCCATCGGCGGCTTAAAGGAAAAGATTCTGGCTGCAAAAATGGCCCATATGGAGACCGTTCTGGTACCGGATAAAAACCGTCCGGATATTGCCGAACTTTCGAAAGAAATTACAAAAGGCCTGGAAATTGTGTTTGTAAAGACCATGGAAGATGTGTTAAAGGAGGCGCTGGCATGATTATTAAAAATGTAAATTTGGAGACGGTATGCGGCATTAAGAGTAAGCTTCCGGAAAATACCCTGCCGGAGTTTGCCTTTGCTGGAAAGTCTAATGTAGGAAAATCTTCCCTGATCAATGCTCTGATGAACCGGAAAGCTTACGCAAGAACTTCCTCCCAGCCGGGAAAGACTCAGACCATTAACTTTTACCGGATTAATGACGATTTGTACTATGTAGATCTGCCCGGATACGGATATGCAAAAGTATCATTAGAGGAAAAGGCCAAATGGGGCCGGATGATTGAAAATTATCTGAACCAGTCCGCTATGTTAAAAAAGGTATTTTTGCTGGTAGATATTCGCCACGACCCATCTGAAAATGACAAGCTAATGTATGACTGGATTATCCATAACGGTTACCAGCCGATTATCATTGCGACCAAGCTGGACAAATTAAAAAGAAGCCAGGTGGCAAAGCAGGTAAAGCAGATTCGTCAGGGACTGGGAATGAAAAAAGAAGATATTCTGATTCCGTTTTCTGCTGAAACCAAGCAGGGACGGGAAGAAATCTGGACTATCTTAGAACAAGAGGCCGGATTAAAAGAAGAAAGCGAAGAGTAGTGTAACAATGGGAGGCATTCAGATGGATGCCTCCCATTGCTTATGCGCTATCTGCGCAGCTTTTCAAGATCTTGATAGAACTCCGGATAGGAGATGTTGACGCATTCTGCACCGTTAATCTGGGTAATTCCGTCGGCACAGAGAGCTGCCACAGCAAAACTCATGGCAATGCGGTGATCCAGATGACTATCAATCACAGCGCCATGAAGAGGCTTTCCTCCGCGGATTACCATGCCATCGTCGGTTTCCGTTACATCTGCGCCCATGGCGGTCAAGTTTTCCGTCATAACCCGGATTCGGTTGGATTCTTTTACCTTTAATTCAGCAGCATCCCGAATAATGGTTTCTCCGTCTGCCAGACAGGCCATAACAGCGATGATTGGAAGCTCGTCGATTAGGGATGGAATCATAGGGTCTTCAATGGTAGTACCGTGGAGCGTGCTGTGACGGACTAGAATGTCAGCCGTAGATTCTCCACCTTCCATTTTCAGATTGAGGAGCGTAATATTTCCGCCCATCTGCTGGCATACATGAAGGATTCCGTCTCTGGTCGGATTAATGCCTACATTTTTCAGAAGGATTTCGGAACCTGGAACCATCAGGCCCGCAGCTAAGAAAAAGGCGGCGGAAGAAATGTCTCCAGGTACGGATAATTTCATGCCATATAGTTCTTTGACAGGTTGGATAACAGCAGTCGTATTTTCTGTATGAACATTGGCGCCAAATCCTTGGAGCATTAATTCTGTATGGTTGCGGGAAAGGGCGGGTTCAGTAACCCTGGTTTCCCCATCTGCGTACAGTCCGGCTAAGAGAATGGCCGATTTTACCTGGGCAGAGGCAACAGGACTTTGATAGGAAATGCCATGAAGCGGTCTGCCGCAGATTTTTAAAGGGGCACAGTCATTTCCCTGGATACTGGTAATATCTGCTCCCATTTGGGCCAGCGGGGTCATAATCCGTTTCATAGGACGGGTCTGGATAGATGGGTCTCCGGTCAAGGTCACGTCAAAGTTCTGGGCAGACAGGATTCCGGAAATCAGTCGGGTCGTTGTGCCGGAATTGCCGCAGTCCAAGATTCCAGAAGGAGCCGAGAGACCGTGAAGTCCTTTTCCGCGGATGATGACCCGTTCTCCGGCAGCTTCAATGGGAATGCCCATTTTCTGAAAACAGGAAATCGTAGACAGGCAGTCTGCACCTGTCAGAAAGTGGTCAATCTCAGTGATTCCTTTGGCAATGGATCCAAACATCACACTTCGGTGGGAAATCGATTTATCGCCTGGCACAGAGATTTCGCCGTGAAGCCGGGCGGCTTTCGTAAATTCCATAGTTCTAAACCTCCTACTGACGGAATAATTCATAATGATAGCGGGTCAGCTGGGTCCAGGCTGCCTCTAAGGATTCTTCATCATAAAAAGTAATCCGCAGGGCGCCTTCACCCCGTTCCCGGTTATTGTTAATGCCGATATTTTTAATATTGATGCCTTTGGCAGCCAGGATTACGGAAAGAGTGGAAATGGCGCCTGCTTCGTCTACAATATCCACAGAGAAGGAATAATCCGGTTCAATGGCGCCCTTTGCCCGATCGGTCATGGAGTTGCGGTAGTCCCTGGATTCTTCCAGAAGGTGGAAGATAGCGCCTTCCTGCCTGTTCCGGATCTGGCCCAATACTGCAGAGAGAGACTGGATATAGGCTTCCAGTATATCCCCGATGGGGCCGCTGTTTGCCATACAGATCTGCTCCCACATTTCCGGAGAGGAAGAAGCGATTCGGGTAATGTCTTTAAAACCTCCGGCGGCAATCTGCTTCATGGTTTCTGACTGGTTATCGGAAACCTTTACCAGATTGACCAGGCAGGAGGCAGCCAGATGAGGCAGATGGCTGATGGCGGCAACTGCCTTGTCGTGCTCCATATAATCTAATACCATAGGAATCGCCCCAAGGGAGAGGGCCACAGAACGAACCCTGTCGATTTGTTCGGCAGAGGATTTCTTAGAAGGAGTAATGATATAGTAAGCGTTTTCCAGCAGATGGTCCGTAGAATTTTCATAACCGGTTTTCTCAGAACCTGCCATAGGATGGCCGCCGACAAAACAATCCTCCATCTGAAGCCGGATGACCTCTTCATGGATATTGGTCTTGGTACTTCCCACATCTGTTACAATAGCGCCTGGTTTTAAATAGGGGCGGATTGCCTTTAGATAGCCGGCATTGTATTCAACAGGAGTACACAAAAAAATCATATCGCACTGACGGAGCTGTTCGTCTGCCCCATTTAATATAATATCTACAATACCATCCTGTTTTGCCTGCTCCAGACGGGAGCTGGAGCGCATATAGGCCATAATTACGGTATCCGGATTGGCCCGTTTGATGCCTTTTGCAATGGAACCGCCAATCAGTCCCAGTCCGATAAAGCCAATGGTTTGTTCTGACATCGTAAAAATCCTTTCTGCCCCAGGCGGTTATTTCCGGCCGGAAAGCTCGGCGTAAGGCTTTAAGTCCTGCATCAGCTGTTCAAAGTCCGGAAATGTAAGGGACTGGGGACCATCGGACAGGGCGCAGGAAGGACAGGGGTGTACTTCTACCATCAGACCATCTGCACCGCAGGCTAAAGCTGCTTTGGAAAGAGGCTCTACATAAGCCCGGACGCCGGTAGCGTGGCTGGGATCCACAATAATTGGCAGATGGCTCTTTGACCGGATGACCGGAACAGCGCTTAAATCCAGAGTATTGCGGGTGGCAGTCTCATAGGTACGGATGCCGCGCTCGCACAGCACCACATTTGGATTGCCGGCCGCTAAGATATATTCAGCAGAGTTGAGCCATTCATCAATGGTAGCGGACAGACCTCTTTTTAATAGAACAGGAATCCCTGCCCGTCCAACTTCTTTTAATAACTCGAAATTCTGCATATTGCGGGCGCCGATCTGAACCATGTCGACATATTTTACGGCGCTTTCAATGGCGTGTCCACTGGTAACCTCACAGATAACCGGAAGACCGGTGGCTTCTCTGGCTTCCTTCATATATTTAAGCCCTTCTTCCTCTAAACCCTGGAAAGAGTAAGGAGAAGTACGGGGCTTGTAAGCGCCGCCCCGCAGGAAGGTAGCACCGGCCTTTTTCACTGCAAAGGCAGTATCCAGAAGCTGTTTGCGGTTTTCAATGGCGCAGGGACCTGCCATAACGGTCAGGGTGCCTGGCCCGATAACAGAAGGCCCTACCTGGACGGAGGAGTCATCTGGATGGAATTTTTTGTTGACCAGCTTGTAAGACTCCGTAACTGGTACAATTTTTTCTACGCCCTCTGCCAGCTCGACGTTACAGTTGGATAAGAGGCTTTTATCGCCGACTACGCCGATAATGGTAACCTGAGTGCCTTTTGAAAGATGGGCAGCCAATCCTTTCTCTTCAATCATATGAGTAACGTTTTCAATCGCTTTATCAGAAGCGTTAGGTTTCATAATAATAATCATAGGTGTAATCTCCTTTCCATGATTCTAACATTGTAAGCGATGCTTTTAAAATTGTCAACGGTTTATCGCATTAAAGTTTTGCACTTTAAAGCACACCATAAATAGTGCGAAAATTTTTTGTATAAATTGCACATTTTACTTGTAAATTTCAGAATTTTTTAGTAAAATAGACGCATGGACAAAATTTGGTTGTACAGGAGGGAATTTCTATGAACGTTTATGGAACCAGTCAGATCCGCAATGTCATTTTATTGGGACATGGTGGCGCAGGAAAGACAACAGTGGCAGAGGCTCTGGCAATGATTACTGGGGTTACCAAGAGAATGGGTAAAATTACAGATGGCAATACCATCAGTGATTACGATAAGGAAGAAATTAAAAGACAGTTTTCCATTTCCACTTCTTTGATTCCACTGGAATATGAAGGAGAAAATGGCCCGATTAAGATCAATCTGTTAGATACTCCAGGCTACTTCGATTTTGTGGGGGAAGTAGAAGAAGCCATCAGCGTAGCAGATGCAGCCATTATTGTTGTAAACTGCAAGGCCGGTATTGAGGTCGGAGTAGAAAAGGCATGGGAGATGTGTGAAAAATACAACCTGCCCAGACTGTTCTTTGTTACCAATATGGATGATGATCACGCCAGCTATAGGGAACTGGTATTAAAGTTAGAGACCCGTTTCGGTCGTAAGATCGCACCATTCCAGCTTCCAATCCGTGAAAATGAAAAATTCGTTGGATTTGTCAATGTTGTAAAGATGGCAGGCCGTCGCTTTACCGAGTTAAGCAATTATACCGAATGTGAGATTCCGGATTACGTACAGAAGAACTTGGGCATTGCCAGAGAAGCATTAATGGAAGCAGTGGCAGAGACCAGTGAAGAATATATGGAACGTTATTTCTCCGGTGAAGAATTTACCCAGGAAGAAATCTCCAAAGCATTGAGAAGCCATGTTATCGAAGGCAATATCGTGCCGATTCTGCTTGGATCCGGCATTAACTGCCAGGGATTTGCCAGCCTTTTACAAGCCATTGACAAATATTTCCCATCACCGGATCGTTATGAGTGTATTGGTGTAGATACCTCTACCGGAGAGCGTTTTACCGCAAAATACAATGACGATGTATCTCTGTCTGCCAGAGTATTTAAGACCATCGTAGACCCATTTATCGGAAAATACTCTCTGATGAAGATTTGTACTGGTGTTTTAAGACCGGACAGCGTTATCTACAATGTCAATAAAGACGCAGAAGAAAAAATCGGCAAGATTTATCTTCTGAGAGGAAAAGATCAGATTGAAGTAAACGAATTAAGAGCCGGCGACATTGGTGCAGTTGCAAAACTGGCAGTAACCCAGACAGGCGATACCATTGCATTAAAGAGCGCTCCGATTGTATACCACAAGCCTCAGATTTCCACTCCTTATACATATATGGCATTCCGCGCTGCAAATAAAGGCGAGGACGACAAGGTGGCAAGTGCACTGTCCAAGATGATGGACGAAGATCTGACTCTCCGTGTAGTAGGCGATCCGGAAAACCGTCAGTCCCTTCTGTATGCTATCGGCGATCAGCAGTTAGAAGTAGTATGCAGCAAGCTGCAGAGCCGCTATAAAGTAGATATTATCTTAGAAAAACCAAAGTTTGCATTCCGCGAGACCCTGAGAAAGAAAGTAAAGGTTCAGGGACGTCACAAGAAGCAGTCCGGCGGACATGGACAGTTCGGAGATGTATGGATGGAATTTGAACCATCTGGTGATTTGGAAACACCATACGTATTCGAAGAAAAGATTTTTGGCGGTTCCGTTCCGAAGAACTACTTCCCGGCAGTAGAAAAAGGACTGCAGGAATGCGTTCAGAAAGGCCCGTTAGCCGGCTATCCGGTTGTAGGCTTAAAGGCAACCTTAGTAGACGGTTCCTACCATCCGGTAGACTCTTCTGAGATGGCGTTTAAGATGGCTACCATTTTAGCATTTAAGAAAGGCTTTATGGATGCAGGCCCTGTGCTGTTAGAGCCGATTGCTTCCTTAAAGGTTACAGTTCCGGATAAATATACCGGCGACGTTATGGGCGATTTAAACCGCCGCCGCGGCCGTGTCCTGGGAATGAACCCGGATCACAAGGGCAAGCAGGTTATTGAAGCAGACGTTCCAATGTCTGAGCTGTTTGGCTATAACACTGACCTTCGTTCTATGACTGGCGGAATCGGTACTTATGAGTATGAATTTGCCCGTTATGAGCAGGCGCCTGGGGATGTACAGAAAAAAGAAGTTGAAGCAAGAGCTGCTTTAAAAGAAGAATAACTTGTGCTATACTGGGTTAATATTTGATATAAATATGGATAAATAGGAGGACTCACAATGAAGAGATATGTATGCGAACCATGCGGTTATGTATATGATCCAGAGGTAGGAGATCCAGACGGCGGTATCGCTCCTGGAACTGCTTTTGAGGACATTCCGGACGATTGGGTATGCCCAATCTGCGGTATGGGAAAAGACGTATTTGTGCCAGAAGAATAAGTAGTCAGAATGGCCGGACTGTGGTGGTATTTGCCGCCAGGGTCCGGCTCTTTCTTTCGGATCTGGAATCCGTATTTCCCGGTTTACACCGCTGCAAACAATATGCTATACTGAAGGAAAACGATAGAGTTCGTTAGATGGAAATAACGGAGGAATTGAATGAACGAAAGAGATTGGAAACGGATTTTTTCCCAGGTAGGCCTGGCGTGTGCCGGCTTCGTCGGGGTTTCTATATTGGCTCAGTATCTGGCAGCATTTATCTGCACTCACGCAGGGATTTCGTTAGAATCCGTAGACGCGCAGCTGGTTATCAGCAGTATGGCAATGTATCTGGTGGCTTTCCCCATAGCAGGATTACTGTTTAAACGGATTTCTTATCCAAAACCCGAAAGAATCCGGGAAAAATGGAGTATGGGAACCTGGACTGTGATTTTTCTAATCTGCATCGGGGTAATGTCTGTGGGAAATCTGGTTGGCAGAGGATTCATGTTCCTTTTTGGCAGCGGAAGCGCCCAGAATACGGTAGACATCGTCGTAGAAAATTCGGGTTTCTGGGTTTCCATGATCGTAATGGTAGTGGCAGGCCCCATTGTAGAAGAAATTCTGATGCGGAAGCTGGTGATTGACCGGATCCTGATTTTCGGGGAAAAGACGGCGGTGCTGCTGTCGGGTCTTTTGTTTGGCCTTTTACATGGCAATTTTTATCAGTTCTTTTATGCATTTGCCCTAGGACTGATATTCGGCTACGTCTATGTCAGGACCGGAAATGTGCGCAGCACCATTGTGCTTCATATGCTGATTAATTTTATTGGAAGCGTACTAATAATGGGACTGATGGAATGGATGGGACTGCCTGGTATCGCCGGTCTTGTTGGAATGCTGATGCTTCTTGGCTATGAACTTTTGTATTTTGGAGCGTCGATCTGCGGAATCGTGTTTTTATTTGTATTCTGGAAAAAAATCCGATTTTACCAGACCCCTTATGAGTGGTCGGCGCCGTTTATGAACCTGGGAAAACGGGCGGGCATTGTGTTTGGAAATCTAGGTATGATTCTGTTTTTGCTTCTCAGCATCATGGAATTTGCTTGGAATCTATAAGAAAATAAAAAGGAGGAACCTATGAAACGATTACTGGTAGTAGTGGATATGCAGAAGGATTTTATTGACGGAAGCCTGGGAACAAAAGAGGCCCAGGCGATTGTACCTGCAGTACGGGATAAGGTGGTAACACATCAGGCAGAAGGCTGGGATGTGGCCTTTACCTTAGATACTCATGAGGAAAATTACTTAGATACCCAGGAGGGAAAAAAGCTTCCAGTCCGTCACTGCATTGCAGAGACCGACGGCTGGGAACTTTGCGAAGAACTGGGGGATTTCAAAGGCCGGTATTTTGAAAAAAGCACCTTTGGAAGTATGGCGCTGGCCCAGTGGGCGTCAAAAAAAGGCTATGAAGAAATCGAATTGGTCGGCTTGTGTACGGACATCTGCGTGATTTCCAATGCCATGCTGTTAAAAGCGGCGCTTCCGGAGGCAAGGATACGGGTAGATGCCGGATGCTGTGCCGGAGTAACTCCGGAAAGTCATAAAAACGCATTAGAGGCCATGAAAATGTGCCAGATTGAAGTAAATGACTAACCCGCTGCCTGCGCAGAAAGAACCGCCTGATAAGAAGAAGGTCTGGCGCAGACGAAATCAGGTAATATTTTATGTATGTTTTTCCCTTCTGGTGTGCGGAGCGGTTTTCCAGGCAGTCTGGCAAAACCGGGGGCATTTAGACAGGCTGGCCGTACTGCCCCAGGAAAGCTTCACACTGGAAAAAGGAGAAGGAGAGAGAAATTACTTTCGTACCTGGGTTGTCTATGTGGATAACCGGATGCCGGGCAATCAGCAGGAAGAACAGTCTCGTCCGGTACATTTTCCAGAAATCGGGGCATATGGGAAAGTCTTATTTGCAAATCCAATTTATATTGGTTCTTACGTCTGCTGGTGGCTGGATGTAGAAGGAGAGCTGGGAGATACTCTGGTTCCCAAAGAAGGCCTGACCCTTACAAAAGTAATGTTGGGAGAAGAAACTTATGATCTGGGCAGTCTGACGATTTTGCCGGATCAGCCGGATACGCTCTTTGAATGGCAGTATGGTTCTTCTGCTTCCAATGGGCAGAGCCTGCATAAGTATAACATTTTGCAGGATTGTACTCTAAAGGATGCAGTATTTTATGGAACTCATGGGAGCAGACAGGGAGAAATCCTTTCGATTCTGATTAATGGAACATCTTATGAAGATGTGTCAGAACTTTCTTTTACAGAAGGAGACACACTGAACATTGAAACACAGCTTACCATAGCAGATCACTTTTCTATTCACGAAGGCGTTTTAGAACTGGTTTTTGAAGACAGCCAGGGGAAAAAGCTGCAAAGAAAGTTCCCCATAGGAGATACAGATTTTTATAATGACTTTGAGGTCTCTGAAAAGGAACTGAAAGCGTTCCTAAAAGGAAAGGGGGCCTTGTAATGAGCAGCGGCATGAAAAAAATTGCAGGCGGACTTTTGCTTTTGTCCTTTCACATTACCATTGGAAAGCTTGTGATTTTCCCTCCTGTAGTCGGGGCTGTGTTCCTTCTCTGGGGAATTCGGGATTTGCTGGGAAGAGTTCCCAAACCAGGCTGGCTGTTTCTTACCTGGCAGGTGGCTGCGGTGATCGATCCCTTTAGCTTCTGGAGTTTTCAGGAAAAAGCATATATTGTTCCGTGGATTTCAGTAGGAGCTGTTCTTTTGGAGTACGGGGTGTTCTGGTATTTGTTTACCAGATTGGGAGCGGAGAAAAACTGGTCTGGAGACTACAGCCGCAGACTGTTTTATTACAGTATTCTGATGACCATAGGAATTAACGGGTATATTAAGGCGGCTCCGTTCTGGACACCGAATGACCAGCTTTTTTCAGCAGTTCTGATGCTGGCGGCAAGGGCGGATTTGCTGTTTGCAGCCATTATGGAGGACGAGGAACCGCCAAAAGAAAAAGAAACTGGTATGGATTCTATTTAAAACGCCCATACTACTGTCATGGGCAAAAGCAGGGAAAGAACGATGTTTTACACTTGGCTTTTGCAGGAAAGGCGGATAGAAATGGAATCCATATGGAGAAAAACGGAAACAACCAGCAGGAAACGAAAATCCCTTACAGGAGAGCTTTACACAGAGGCGGCCATAATCGGAGGAGGACTTTCGGGAATCCTGACTGCCTGGTTTTTGCAGTCCCGGGGAGTAGACACTGTAGTGTTGGAAGCGGAAACCATTGGAAGCGGACAGACGGAAAATACCAGCGCTAAAATCACGTCCCAGCACAATCTGATTTATGATAAGCTAATGAGAACAATGGGAACGGAACAGGCTGGGGCCTATGCCAGAGCCAGCCAGCAGGCCATTGAAGATTATGAAACCATCATAAGACAGAAGAAGATAGACTGTTTTTTTGAACGGAAACCGGCCTATCTTTACACGAGAAAAAATGACAGTATGAAAGAAGCGTTAGAGCGGGAAGTTCGGGCGGCAGAATGCCTTGGAATTCCCGCTTTGTTTACAGAAAGGCCGGAACAGGAGCAGGATTTGCCGTTTTCCATTACCGGAGCGGTCCGGTTTGACAGGCAGGCTCAATTTCACCCCTTATTGTTTTTAAATGCCCTGGCAGAAGAACTAACAATTTATGAACACACCAGAGTCCGGT
>CAJMQQ010000057.1 GCA_905215625.1 uncultured bacterium | reverse complement strand
GAATATCGTTCCTGTGCCTCAAAAATAAATTTACCCCAACTCTTGACAAAGAGCCTTTATTTCTATAGAAAAAGATAAGATCTCTTTCTCTTTCGAGATAAATGGGAATTTGAATTAGTTCTCTGTTTTTAATTTTTCTTTTGTAAATGACAAGTGTTCAATCATAGCTTCTCTGGCTGCATTCTGGTCATGTCGTTTGATCGCCGCTATAATTTTTTCATGTGCCCTGGTGGATGCCAGCCATTCATTTTTATCGGTAGTTTCAAAAAACAATGCAATTGCCCGGTGAATTGCCGGAAGCAGATGGGGAATAATTTCATTCTGGGTACTTTTTGCCCAGCAGGAGTGGAGTTCAATATCTTTTTCAATGTACCGCTCTCCATTTCGAATCAATTTCATAATTTCTTGATTCAGCCGCTGCATTTCTTCTATATTTTCCTCCGAAGCATTCAGAGCTGCCAATTCTGCAATCTGGGGTTCCAGCATAAACCGAATCTGAATTAAATCCCTCATTAGTTTTTCTTTATCATCATAGAATCGCAGTCCGTAAGGATCGTCTGCTACTCCCGGCTCCTGAGCCACAAAAGTACCTTTTCCGCGCCGGATTTCCAGGATATTTCTGGAAACCAGGATTTTTACAGCTTCCCGGATAGTTCCTCTGCCTACATTCAGGCTTTCTGCCAGTTCAAATTCATTTGGCAGTTTTTCCCCCCGTTGAATATCGTTTGTTATAATCAGTTCTCCGATGCGATCTGCTACCCGTTCCGCCAGAGGTCTGCTGTTTTCATCAAATGCTTTTAACACGTTTTGTACCTGTTCCTTTCATTAAAAATCCTCGCCCCGTTGAATCAGTTCTACCAGTTTTTCTTTATTTTTAATTACTACAACTCCATCTTCTTTATCAATACATCCATCTTTTTTTAACACAGCAAAAATACGGGATACGGTAACCGGATGGGTTCCCAGATATTTTGACATTTCCACAAATGTAATATTTTTAGGAATTATCATTTTCCCGTTTATTTCTATATACGCTTCTAACAGAAGGCGGCAAAAACGGATTCCTGCGTTCTCTTCCAGTGCCTGTTGAAAATGTTCCAGCAAATCCAGATAATTTACTGTTAAAGCCTGAATCACCAGACGGTTAAACTCCATATCACTGTCTAACAGTTTCTGACATATCTCACCGCTCAACTGATACAGCTGACATCTCGTTTTTGCAATCAGGGAGATCTGAGAATGCCCAATCCTTCTGGAACGGTTGTCAAAAAAGCTCGGGCCAATTGCATGAACCAGAAACGGGGCAAATCCTATAAGGCGCGGTCCGCTAAAATATAAGTAAATTCTCTCGTCTCCTTCCCTGGTATTGTTCATCATTCCTACGATACCAGAAACAAGAACATATGCCGATTTTTCACCCTCATCGCAAAGAGCATTATAAATCATGCTGCCCCGTTCCACTTCTATTTTTTTCCCATAGCGTAAAAACCGATCCAGCAAGTCTTTTTCCATGTTTCTTCTCCCTTATGTAATCTTTCCGAAAATATCATAGCACAAGTTTTATTTTTTCGCTATATTTTCCAATACCTTAGCCTATGTTATCGCCATAGGGGAAACGGACTGTTAAAATTGTAACAAATTAATCTTTATGGAGGTATGTACGAATGAGTAGGAACGCATTTCCTGTCAGCTCTAAGGCAATTCATGCAGTTGTTGGAATTGCCATCATGTTACTGTTTCCCCATCTTCCAATCGCCCTTCCCCATGTCACCCAGGTAGGTATGGAAATTTTGGGAATCTTTGTTGGAACTCTATATTTGTGGACCACCGTAGATCCGATTTGGGCCAGCCTGCTCTCTATTTTTATGGTAGGTGTTTCCAGCTATGCTCCTATGCCCCAGGTTCTGCAAAGCGCATTTGGCGCGCCGGTTGTTGTCCAGATGTTCTTCTTAATGATTGTTATGAACTGTCTGGTATACAATCATCTGACCGCTTATATTGGACGTTTCTTCCTGACACTTAAGATCAACAATGGGCGTCCATGGGTATTTTCTGCTATGCTGATGTTTGGCTCCATGTTAATGGCTGCGTTTATTGGTGCATTTTCTCCGATTTTCTTATTCTGGCCGGTGCTTTATGACATTTTTGAGGACATCGGCATGAAAAAAGGCGACAAGTATCCGACTATTATGCTGATGCTCATTACATTTGGTGCAATGTTAGGATTCCCAGTCCCTCCTTACAGCGGAAACAGTCTGGCTTTGTTGAATAACTTCTCTACCATTACCGAAAATATGGGAAATAAAGTCGTTGTCAATAACGCTGCTTATATGTTTTTAGCAATCCTCCATGCCCTGATTGCCATGGTAGTGATTATTCTGTTCTGTAAATACGTGCTTCGTCCGGATGTCAGCAAATTAAAAGATCTGGATGTAGAGAAGTTAAAGAAGAATCCGCTTCCTCCGTTAAATAACAACCAGAAGTTTATGGCAATTACCTTTGTCATCTACATTTTATCCATGCTGCTTCCAAGCATTCTGCCAAAAACCGGCTTTATTGGATTTTTAAGCAAGAACAGCACCGGAATTGCACTAGGTTACGCAGCTTTGCTGGCTTGTGTAAACTTAAATAAAGATAGTTCCACCCCTGTTCTTCCATTTGGAAAGGTAATGGCAAACTTTGCATGGGCTACCTTCTTTTTGTGTACCTCTGCTATTTTGCTTGGCAATGTACTGACCAATGAGTCTACCGGAATTTCTGCATTCCTGAATGCAATTTTAGGACCTGTTTTCAAAAATATGTCTTCCGTTACCTTCTGTCTGATGCTGATGCTCATTACAGTCGTCTTGACCAATTTGTGCAACAGTCTGGTAATCGGTATGCTGCTGCAGCCGGTTATTGCAGCGTTCTGCGTAACTTCCGGAATGAACCCGGCTCCGTTAGTAGCCTTGTTGATTATCTTTGTATTGTCCAGCGCAGGCATTACTCCAGCAGCTTCTCCTTATGCCGCAATGCTTCATGGCAACAAGGAATGGTTACAGTCAAAAGATGTTTATAAATATGCATCCATTTTTGTTATTCTGGAACTGATTCTGATTTGTGCAGTAGGAATCCCTGCTGCAATGGCGCTGATTCATTAAAGATTCCCATTAAAAAAGCTTTTGCAAAAGACAACACCTTCTGCAAAAGCTTTTTTATCTCTGTTTCTGCATCATATGGTAATTCCGTTTTTTAATATACATCTGCGCATCTGCAATCGACAGTACGTCGGATACCGTCAGGTTCTCTCCGCCTCTGATGCTGGCCAGTCCGTAGCTGAAAGAAACATCGTATTCAAACTGGCCCTGTTTCTTCTCATCAAGGCTGGAAATGATCATCTGCATCCTCTCTTCTGCCTGTTCCAGATCCTGATTCATAAATACGATGATAAACTCGTCTCCGCTTAACCGAAACAGAAAATCTGGTTTCTCCAAAAGATCCTGGATGGTCTGGGCGACAAATCGGAGAAGCCGATCTCCTTCTAAATGGCCATAGGTATCGTTGACCCACTTTAAACCGTTCATATCATACAAAGCAACGGTAAACTGATCCGATTCTTCCATCTGGTTTAATAAATCGTTTAGATGGCGTTTACCAGAATTACGGTTATATACTCCGGTCAGTTCGTCTATGGTGGCTTCCATGGACAATTGAAGCTGATCCGTAATGTCGATAGAGGTCTGGATGTGGTAAAAACGGCCCTGAAAACTTCGCAGACTGTCTGTATTGGTGTAAACCCGTCCATTGTAGGTACTGTTTTCCTGCCATACCAACACTTTGTCCGGGTATTTTAAAAGCTCGTTAATCTTACAGAAGCTGCAGCGCTCGTGCATCCCTTTTTGGAAAATTTTCCAGCAAATCTGGCCTTCCGGATGTTCTAAGCCAAAGGTCTTTTTTGTCAATTCATTTGCATATACAATCTCATTTGTTTCTGCATCCGTAATATAAACCAATGAGTTTATGTTGTCTAAAATCTTTTTATAAAATTCAGAATCAAACATAGATCAAGGTGTTTTTTCTCCAAATATTTTTACGACTTCAATTAAAATATCTACCACTTTCTCCATAGACTGGACGCAGGCATATTCATGGATTCCATGATAATTTGCTCCTCCTGTACAAAGATTGGGGCAGGGAAGTCCCATATAGGACAAACGTGCTCCATCTGTACCGCCCCGGATAGGCACGACTTCTGGAGAAACGCCCATACGCTCCATTGCTGTTCTGGCAATATCGATCAGATACATATGAGGCTCGATCTGTTCCTTCATGTTGTAATAAGAATCTTTTACCAGGACTTCTACGGTTCCCTGGCCATACTTGGTGTTTAAAAATTCGCTGACAGCGGAGAACAGCGCCTTCTTTTCTTCGAATTTTTGGCGGTCATGGTCTCTGATAATGTAATCTAACTGGGCTTCTACCATATCGCCTTTGATCTCGCCTAAATGGAAAAATCCTTCATATCCTTCTGTATACATGGGATTCTGTTCTACTGGCAGAAGGGAATGGAATTCCATTGCCATCAGGATGGCATTTTTCATAGCATTTTTTGCAGAACCCGGATGGGAACCTCGGCCATGAACCAGTACTTTTCCGGAAGCGGCATTAAAGTTTTCGTATTCCAGTTCTCCCAAAGTTCCGCCGTCTATGGTATAGGCCACATCGGCTCCGAAACCTTTGACATCAAAACCGTCTGCTCCGCATCCCACTTCTTCATCCGGAGTAAAACCGATTTTAATGGTTCCATGGGGAATCTGGGGATTGGAAAGCAGGTATTCGGCTGCTGCCATAATTTCTGCAACACCGGCTTTGTCGTCTGCTCCTAACAGGGTGGTTCCATCGGTTACAATTAAGTCCTGGCCGATATGCTGGTTTAAAGCAGGGTAATCCGCCGGAGACAGCAGAATATGCTTTTCTTCATTTAACACAATATCGCCGCCATCATAATGTTCTACAATGCGGGGCTTTACATTTTTTCCAGAGGCATCCGGCGAAGTATCCATATGGGCAATCAGTCCCAGAACCGGGATCTTTTTTTCAACGGTTGCCGGAATGGTTCCATAGACATAAGACTGGGGGCTGACGGTTACATCTGCCGCTCCCATGTTCCGAAGTTCTTCGGCCAGCACATTGGCCAGCACTCTCTGCTTTTCCGTACTTGGAATCTGAGGCTGCTCGTCCATAGACTGAGTATCGTAAGAAACATAGCGCAAAAATTTTTCAATTACTGGTGACATCATGTATACTCCTTTCTTACCGGTTGGCAAGTTCGTTTGTAATATCTTCCCACGAAATTTTTTTCTGAACCATCAGAACCATTAAATGGTACAGAAAGTCCGAAATCTCGTACTTAATTTCCTCAGGATTGGGATTTTTGGACGCGATTACAATTTCCGTACACTCTTCTCCCAATTTCTTTAAAATTTTATCAATCCCTTTATCAAACAGATAGTTGGTATAGGAACCTTCTTTCGGATGCTCCTTCCGATCCTGGATGACCCCATATACGTCTTCAAAGACTTTTAACGGATTGGAAGACTTGTACTCTTTTTCTGCCAGAGTGGTGAAAAAGCAGGATTTGGCGCCGGTATGGCAGGCAGCTCCTTCCTGAGCTACAAGCGCCAGAATGGTATCATTGTCGCAGTCCAGCTTTAAGGATTTTACGTATTGGAAATGGCCGGAAGTTTCTCCCTTTAACCACAGCGTTTTCCGGCTGCGGCTGTAATAGTGCATCCGTCCTGTCGTCAGAGTCTTTTCAAAGGCTTCTTTGTTCATATAAGCCACCATCAGGACTTCACTGGTCCGGTAGTCTTGTACGACAACGGGAATCAGGCCGTCAGAATTTAATTTAAATTCTTCCCAGCATATCGAGCTTTCAAAGGTATCTACCACAATTCCCCTGGCCTTTAACTCCTGTTTTAACCGCATACAGTTGCCTTCTTTTTCTCCTGGAGCCGTCAAAATGACACCTTGTACCGACGGAACCTTCAGATAAGAGGTAATGGTTCCCGGAACATCATCATCACAAAATACCAGGAAATCCGCTTCTATACTGCCGATTTGGAACAGATCGGACTCTTTTAAGCCTGCCACGTCCACAATAATTTTGGAGGCGCCAAGCTGAAGGTATTCTTCTACAGAATCCAGATACGAAACTGCAGGAAGATAAGCGAAAATCTTTTCACTTCCGAAGCGGTCGGAGGCTTCTTTCATCAAATCTACATTTTCGGGAGACGAGACATCCAAATATACGGCGCTGGCCCCTGCATACAAGTATTTTTTCACGTCTTCCAGACGTTTTACATGGCCGCCTGTAATAACCGGGGTATCGATGGCCCTGGCCACTTCTTTTAACAAGCCGATGGTTTCCTCATGATCCTCGTCCGTCTCTGACAAATCGGAAATGAACAGTTCATCTGCTCCATTATCGCTGTAATAGGACGCTAACGTCAGAATATCATTGCTGAAATAATCCAGACCGTAATCCCTGATAATGGCCTGTCGTTCTCTGCAGCCAAAACTGGGAATCAATTTCTTGTAATCTGCCATAAACCCTCCTGTCTATTGGAAACGCAAAACCGCTTCCCGTAAATTAATTTTCTTTTCATACAAGGATTTCCCCATAATTGCCCCGCAAATCCCTGCCTGGTAAAGGGCGTCTAAATCCTCTATGGAAGAAACTCCTCCTGAGGCAATTACATCCAGCCCTGTCTGGCTGGTAAGAAGCCTGGTGGCTTCCACATTGGGGCCGGACAGCATTCCATCTCTGGAAATATCCGTATATACAATATGGCGAATGCCGTAATCTTTCATTTGCAGGCAAAGTTCGCAGGCAGTCAGGGAGCTGACTTTTTCCCATCCCTCTACGGCGACCAGCCCGTCTTTTGCATCTACCCCCAACACGACCTGTTCGGGGCCAAATGCTTCTGTTAATTCTTTTACAAATTCGGGGCGTTCGACTGCTCTGGTTCCGATGATAACCCGGCTGACCCCAAGATTTAAAAGAGTTTCTGCATCTTTCATGGTGCGGATCCCTCCGCCGACTTCTATGGGAACAGACACGTTTGTTATAATATTCCGGATAGCTTGCAAATTAACCGGATGCCCGGCCAGGGCGCCGTCTAAATCTACCACATGGAGATAGGTCGCTCCCTGACGTTCCCAGCAGACAGCAGCGTCTTCTGGCTGGTTATAGTACACGTTTACCTGGTCAAAAAACCCCTGGCTTAACCGGACGCACTGTCCGTTTCTAATATCAATTGCCGGATATAACTGCATTACAGACTTCCTTTCGTAGAGAGAACACCGGTAATCCGGCTGTCTGTAGAGACTGCCTGGCCAAGAGCCTTGGAAAAGGCTTTAAAGGTTCCCTCGATAATGTGATGATTGTTGGAACCGGCCATCTGACGGATATGTAGGTTCATGGCAGCGCTGTAGGAAACGGCATAGAAAAATTCTTTTATCATCTCGGTTTCCAAATCCCCTACAAATTCCCGGTCAAGGGTCAGATCCCAGCCTAAATAAGGACGTCCGCACAGATCCAAGGAACAGAGGATCAGAGCCTCGTCCATGGGAAGAATGGCGGCGCCGTAGCGGACAATGCCTTCTTTTGAGCCGACTGCCTGATGAATGGCAGTTCCCAGAACAATTCCGATGTCTTCAATGGTATGATGGGTATCGACTTCCAAATCGCCTTCTGCTTCCACCGTCAAATCAAAAAATCCATGGCGGGCAAAGCCTGTCAGCATATGATCCAGAAAGCCGATGCCAGTGTGAACCTGGCTGGTTCCGGTTCCGTCCAATTCTAAGGTCAGATGAATCCTGGTTTCTTTGGTATTGCGGGTAATTTCTGCATATCTTGACATAGCCGCCTCCTTAAGATTCTTCTTTGTCATCTTCAAACCGGACTTTTATGGAGTTTGCATGGGCGGTCAGGTGTTCCGCTTCTGCAAAGGCCTCAATGTCCTGGTGGATTTCTTTTAAGGCTTCCCTGGAATAGTAAATAATACTGGATTTTTTAATAAAATCATCGACTCCTAAAGGGGAGAAAAACTTGGCTGTTCCATTGGTCGGAAGCACATGATTGGGGCCTGCAAAATAATCTCCAAGAGGTTCGCTGCTGTAAGGGCCAATGAAAATCGCGCCGGCATTACGAATTTTGGTCATTACTTCAAAAGGATTGCGGATTACAATTTCCAGGTGTTCGGAAGCAATTTCATTGGCAGTGTCAATGGCATCCTCCAGTGTTTCTGCCACCAGGATGTATCCGTAATTATCCAGGGATTTTTCCAGAATTTCTCTTCGGGAAAGCTGTTTTACAAACTGATCCACCTCTTTTGCCACTTTTTGGGCCAGTTCCATGCTGGTGGTAACTAAAATGGCGCTGGCCAGTTCGTCGTGTTCGGCCTGGGAAAGCAGATCTGCCGCTACAAATCTGGGGTTGGCGCTGTCGTCTGCCAGAACCAGAATCTCGCTGGGGCCTGCAATGCTGTCAATGCTGACATGGCCGTAGACTGCTTTTTTGGCCAGGGCCACAAAAATATTGCCTGGTCCTACAATTTTATTGACCCTGGGAATCGACTGGGTGCCGAATGCCAAGGCGCCAATAGCCTGGGCGCCGCCTACTTTATAAACTTCCGTAACACCGGCAAGACAGGCGGCAGCCAGGGTAACCGGATTGACGTTTCCATCTTTTCCGGGAGGCGTTACCATCACGATCTTTTCTACTCCCGCTACTTTTGCCGGAATAATATTCATTAGAACCGAAGACGGATAAGCTGCCTTGCCGCCTGGAACATAGACGCCAACGCTTTCCAGCGCTGTAATTTTCTGACCCAGAATTGTGCCGTCCGGCTGGCTGTCAAACCAGCTTTGCCGCCGCTGTTTTTCGTGGTATGCAAGGATGTTTTTCATAGACTTTTTCATAACATCCAAAAGTTTTGGATCTATCTGATTGAAAGCCTCTTCCTGCTCTTCTTTGGTTACCCGTACGGTTCCGGCTGTAATCTGGGCGCCGTCAAACTGCTTTGTATAGGAAAATACCGCTTCATCCCCATGTTCTTTTACATCATCCAGAATCGATTGTACTGTGTCTGCATAGGAACTGTACTGGTTGGGATCCCGTTTTAACAGATCCGTTAAAATATTTTTTCTGGATGTTTCGTTTAACCCTATGATTCTCATATGGATTCCTCCCGGAGTAATTGTTTAAATGTCTGAATCAAACTGGCAATCCGTTCATTCTCCCGCTTCATGCTGACCTGGTTGACCACCATTCTGGCAGAAAGCGGGCATACTTCTTCTAATACTACCAGGCCGTTTTCTTTTAACGTGGAACCAGTCTCTACAATGTCTACAATAACCTCTGACAGGCCTACAATGGGAGCCAGTTCAATGGAGCCATTCAGTTTGATAATTTCGACGGTCTGATGCTTTTTGTTGTAAAAGTAGTCTTTGGCAATATTGGGGTACTTGGTGGCAACCCGGATCAGTTCGTGGTGTTTTAGCTTTTCCCTGGCAGATTCGGGGCCGCAGACGCACATCCGGCACCGTCCCATTCCTAAATCAATGACTTCATAAAGCTTCCGGCCTTCTTCTAAAATAGTGTCTTTCCCTGCAATGCCAATATCTGCCGCTCCATACTCCACATAAGTCGGAACGTCGTTGGCCTTTGCCAGAAAAAACCGAATTTTTAACTCTTCGTTGGTAAAAATCAGTTTTCTGGAAGATTTGTCTTTCATCTCTTCACAAGAAATGCCGGCGCGTTCAAACAGATCCATCGCCTTGTCTGCCAGCCGTCCTTTGGCCAGCGCTACTGTTAAATATCTCATAGGCCATCCTCCATTGTTAGAAGCTCTGCAGGTTCACCGGTTCCGATTAAATAAAAAATCCTGGAAATTTTCCGTTCTCTGGCCATCCGCTTATAGTCTTCTATAGAGGAATCCGGCCGTTTAATACTGGTAATCACTGGCTTTAACTGGCTTCGCAGTTCTTTGGCCAGATGGATGGCCGAAGCCTGGGCGTCTGCCTCAAAGAGGATCAGGGCATAGGGGCTGGAGACCGGAAGGTCGATCTGCTGTCTGGACAGGGCAAGCAGTACCCGATCCACTTCGATGGCAAAGCCAACGGCCGGACTGTCCTTACCGAACTGCTTCAGCAGGCGATCATATCGTCCGCCGGTCACAATATAATCTCCTGTGCCATAGGTATATCCCTTAAAAATCACTCCGGTATAGTATTGATACCGGCTGACCATACCCAAATCATAGGAAACATAGTCTTCCAGACCATAATCTTCCAATAATTCCTGAATCTTCTGCAGCCGGTCAATGGCTGCTAAAGCCCTGGGATTGGAAGTAAGGGTTCTGGCCTGCTTTAACTGTTCTGCAGACCCGAACAATTCCAGCAGCCGTAAAAATCCTTGTTTGGACGATTCGTCCATCCCCTTTGAAGTAAGAAGAGATTCGGCCCCGAAATAATTTTTATGTTCGATAAATTCCCGGAGAAGTTCCTGGGTTTCTTCATCCATTCCCGTTTCTTCTGCCATTCCACGGTAGAAATCTGCATGGCCTAATTCTATCTGGAATTCCTGAAGTCCGGCGTTCTTTAATGCTTCTATAAGCATCGCTAAAAGTTCTGCGTCTGCCTGCGCCGAGTCGTCTCCAATCAGTTCCGCCCCAGTCTGGGTCATCTCTTTTAACCGCCCCTGATAACTAGTATTGTTCTTAAAGGTACGTTCCAGATAACACAGCCGCAGAGGGTTCTGCTCTTCCATGTAGTATTTAGCGACGCATCGGGCTACTGCTGGAGTCATGTCCGGTTTCAGCACCAGGGTCTGGTTGTCCCGGTCAAAAAATTTAAACATTTCCCGATCGCTGACGCTGCCTCTGTCTTTATTAAAAAGATCAAAGTATTCAAAACTTGGGGTTTCTATGTGTTCATAACCATATAGGTATAAAACCTTTAAAATTTTCTGCTCCAGAGCCAGTTTGCGGCTGCATTCCGTACTGTAACTGTCCCTGACGCCTTCCGGAGTATGTAAAAGCCTGTTTCCCATAAAAGCCGCCTCCTTTGCTTCTCTACGGTAAAGTGATACTTTGATAATGTAATTGGCTTTATTATAAAAGAGGTTTTTTTATCTGTCAATCTCTTCTTTCTAAATCCATTTGTATCTGCTCTAAGTAGTGGATAAACATATCTCTGTGGGAACGAATCTGCCAAGCCTTATCTACTTCGTCATAGGTAAAGCTTTTACGGCCGCCTTCTTCCATCCGTCTCCAGAACCGGTATACATCCCGGAAGGGAAGGTAATAAGTCTCATTTAAGGTGGTAAAAGACAGGATAATAAAAGAAATCCCGCCCTGTTCTTCAAATTCTTTCATAAAAGCAATCTGATGAGGGTGGATATTTTGAAGAGGAAAGGTTTTTACGGCGCATTCTTTAGCGTCAAAGCACACCGGAATCCCCTGAACCGCTCCAATGTAGTCTACGGTACTCTTCTGCTCAAAATATGCCAGGGTAATGTGACGGCTTTGCTTATCAATGGAAATCGGAGTAATCGGGGTTGGGATTTTTTGGATCAGCGCCAGTTTCTTCTCCCGATAACTGTCGTTGGTACGGTTGATCAAATCTTCTAACGTAGAGCCGCGAAGGCCTCTGCTGTTCCAGGTCCCCATGTATGTTTCCTTTCCGTCGGTATTTTTATCACTTCGGCTAGTATATCATTTCGACTGCTGTCTCGATGTGGTGTTCGCCTTATGAAGCTCTCTGTGAACGCACGGAGCTTTACAAGGCTCATTATACCATATTTAGGAAAGCCTTACCAGTCTTTAAATGCCTTCTGATACTGGGGAATGATCTTTTTCCGGAGCAAACAGACATTTGCAAGAAATAAACACCCAAATATTAGCCTTGCAAAGGCTTCTGGAATCAGAAGTCTGATTCCATTCATGTCTCCGCCGCCAAAGAGCGGATATAGAATGCTTAAATATAAGGGATCTAACAGCAGCATGGTTAAGGTCATATAGTACATACCGGCTTTGAAAAGTCTGGATTTTGCCCGGCAGATGGTTTTTGAAAAAAAGACAAGAAGAAATCCCGCAGCAAGAGAGGCTCCTGGCCCTGCCAGGCAAAAGATTCCTAACTGGACGCTGCTCATGGTTTCATGATATACGTCCACCTGGACTCCCAGTCCCAGAAAGCGCAGCTTTTGAAAGACTCCTAAAAAGAGCGCATAACACATATGCGCCCCTTCATGGATCAGATAGTATGCAGCCAGGGCAAAAAACAGTCCCATATACTGGCGGATCCGTTTGGAATTTATAATCCGGTTATCGTTCATAGCATTTCCACGCTCCCAATAAAAGTAATCCAACATATCCAAGTTCCATTGCAGCGTTTAACCATAGGTTCTGGGTCCGGAGTACCATGGTAAAACACAGGTCATGGAACAGCATCAAAATTAAAAAGAGAAGAATTGCAGAAACTTCTACCCAAAGTTTTTTCGGAAACCAGATCTGTGACAACAGCCAGGTAAACACTGCGGTTATAGGAAAAATAATGCCCACTCTCCAGACTTTTGACAGCATCTCGCCAAATGAAATAGAAAACGGCAGATACGTTACCGCTTCTGTTCCAAACCGGCGTAATGCCAGACTTTCCAGATTCATGGCCGCAAGCGTGAAAAAGCAGATGGGCAGGGTCAGCAATATCCGGAGAACCAGCGTCTGAAGAAAGGGTCTTGGCACAGCTCTTTCTAAGTCCCCATAGGGTTCGCGGAAATTACTGAGCAGAGAGGTAATCGGGTATACTAAAAAGAAATACCAGCCTATCATAACGAAAATAATCGATGGAAGGGTAAGAAAAACCGGCTGTATCGTTTCCGGTATTGTCATATAGGCGTGAACTGCCAGTATGGCAGTCATAAGCAGAAACGGACGCCAGCAGATTTCCAGACGTTTCCGGAGTTCCCATTTCATCGTAGCCTTTCTGACAGAAATCCTTGTATTCATGCAATCACCTCCAGATAATACTCTTCAACGGACATTCCTTGTTCGCGGACTGCATCGGCATCTGCCATACAGATTCCATTCCTGGTCATAATCGCCAGGGTATCGAACAAATCTCCGAAATCCCGCAAAAGATGAGTAGCCAGAATAACTGTCGCGTCTTCTTCCAGCTCAGACAGCAGAATCCGCACCAGATCCCGCTTTAACGTTACATCAAAACCGGCGGCTGGCTCATCCATGAAATAAAGAGGAACCTTGCGGCAGAGGGACAAAAACAGGCATACCCGTTCTGCTTCTCCTCTGGACAGATGACGAATCTTCCGTTCTAAGGGCATTTTCCAATTCTCCAGCAGCCGTATGCAGTTTTCTTTATCAAAATCCGGATAAAAATCTTCATAGTACTGAATGCTGTCTTTTATCCGAAAAAACGGGTAAAAATCCTGGGGTGAAAACAGCCAGGAAGCATCTGGAAGCACTACCCGTCCGGTATCCGGCTTTACAAGTCCTGCCATAATCTTTAACAGCGTTGTTTTTCCGATTCCATTTTCCCCAAGAAGCCCAATGATTCTTCCGGGCGGAAACTTGGCAGACAAGTCGGAAAAAATCGGAGTATTCAAATAACTTTTGCTGAGATGTTCAATGCAGATTGCAGTTTCACTCATGGGACAACCCCTCCTTTACTTTTTGCAGAATTTGTTCTTCGCTAAATCCCATCTTCCTCATGCGATGGAGAAATCCCTGTACTTCTTCTGCTACCATCCCATCACGCAAACGGGCCGGTGCATCCGGATTTACAAAGCTTCCTACTCCCTTTCTGGCCGTAATAATCCCCTCGGACTCTAAAAGAGCGACTGCCCGCTGGATGGTCAGGGCGGTTACCTGGTACCTGGCAGAATACTCCCGGATAGAGGACAGTTTATCCAAAGCGTTCAGCTCTCCGCTGATAATTTCCCGTTTAATCTCATCAGCTATCTGTACATAAATCGGAACATTGTCCTGAAATCCCATGGTCTCACCTCATTACTGTTATACTTATGTATTACAGTATGATTATAAAACAGTCTGGAAAATTTGTCAATCCGGAAATGCTGACAGCAAAAAAATAGCGAAGTGCTGCAATAAGCACTTCGCCAAAAGCCTAATCGGTTTGAGCTGGAAAACTTGATTAGGTCTAAAATTCTCCTGTTACATCCAGGGGAATGATAAATTCAACGGCTCCCATATAGCCAGGCGCCACTTCATACTCGTCAAAGGAAATTACCAGTCTTCCGTCTTTATTCAAGTAAAAATCTTCTTCCCCTTTTAGACCTTTAAAGTTGCTGTCTTCTAAATCCATGTCCAGGAAATAGGATTTACTGTTATCAGCCGCCATCTGTTCCCGCATCTGGGTTTTAATGTTTTCTCCAATAGCTGTCAGCTTTTCGCTATCTCCTTTCAACAGATCCAATAAGGTAACGATATTGCCAGTGGTTTTATCAATGTTAAAAATTTTAATCCGCTGTTCTGTGCTGGCCATTGCCAATTCGGTGTAAATCCGGATGCTGAGCAGATTCTCACTTTCAAAAGGAACGTCCCAGGTTGAGGTAACGGACTGGAAACCGCCTCCCTCCGAAGCCTTTAAATCTGCTTCATACTGGGCAATTAATTCATCTGCATATTCTTCAATGGCTTTATTGGCGGTTTCAGAACCCTGTTCGGAGACAATTTCCGGAACTTTAATTTCCGCTTCAAAGCCTCCTTCTTTGGATTCATAAGTCCGGAATGTTACGACCTGGGCAATTGGTCCGATAATCGGAAGTTTTCCCATAGCCATAGCTACGGAAGGGCTTACATTTACTAAAATGGTAACAGCTGCGACGGCTGCAGCTGCGGTAGCGGCGGTTCTTTTTATCATAATCATCACAAGTCCTTTCTTCGTCTGTCTGAATGGTGTCATATTCTGGGTCTTCTGAGTCCGCATTTGTTCTTCGTTCTCTTCTTTTGCCTGTTGGATTCCCAAAAGAATCCGTTCCTTTGCTTCCGGTGGAACCGGAATCTGGTCATACTGGCGTTTTAAATCGCGGATAGTATTTTCTTTCATCCTGTCTCTCCTTTCTAAACTCCTGCAAATGCGCCTTCTTCTAAATCCACCCGAAGCTTTTTTAACGTCCGGTACAGTCTGGATTTTATAGTGCTTAGCGGTTCTCCAGTGATATCGGAGATTTCTTCCAGACTCAGTTCTTCAAAATACCGGAGCGTAATTACAAGCCGTTCTTCTTCCTTCAGGCGGCTTAAGGCAACTGCCAAGTCTGGATCCGAATAGGAATCTTCTACTGGCATTTCATAGTCTTCAATTTGGGTGTTCATCCCCTCTTTTTTCCGTTTTCGCAGCATATCTATGGCGGTATTTACCACAATTCGATAAATCCAGGTGTAAATATAGTTCTCATTCTCCACTTTCCCGGAATCTCGAATGGCTTTATAAGCGCTTTCCTGAACAATATCCAGGGCGTCTGCCTGATTGCCTACATAGCTGTAAGCCAGCCGGTAATACTTATCATAGTGTTCCAAAAGAACCTGCTGGATTTTTTCATCCGCTCTTTCGGTCATTGTATCCTCCTTTTTGTTTTCTATCTATTAGACGGCAGGATCAGGGGAAAAGTTTCATAAAAATACCGGATTCCATTTTAAGAATCCGGTATCTTTATGCTTATTCTGCGAACCGTTTTGCCTGTTCTGCAATCAGTTCCTGATCTTCAAAATAATTAATCTTCATAGAACGCTTTACGGAAGCTAAGGTCTTTGCAGCAACCGCTTCTGCCTTTTTACTTCCTTCTTCTAAAATCCGGTAAACCTCCGGAATCCGTTTCTCCCACTCTTTTCTTCTCTGGCGGATTGGCTCTAACTCTTCCTGTAATACGGCATTTAAGAACTTCTTAACTTTAACATCGCCCAGACCGCCTCTGGTGTAATGGGCTTTTAATTCGTCCAGATTCTGATAATCCGGCAGGTATTTTGCAAAATGCTCGTCTCTGCAGAATGCATCCAGATAAATAAATACCGGATTGCCTTCTACCTGTCCCGGATCTTCTACCCGCAGATGGTTTGGATCTGTAAACATAGACATAATCTTTTTCTTTACTTCTGCCTCTGTATCAGATAAGTAGATGCAGTTTCCAAGAGATTTGCTCATCTTGGCCTTTCCGTCTGTGCCAGGAAGACGCAGGCAGGCCTTATTGTCCGGAAGCAGAATATCCGGCATAGTCAGAGTCTCGCCATATACAGTATTAAACTTGTGGACAATCTCTCTGGTCTGTTCCAGCATTGGCATCTGATCTTCGCCTACCGGTACGGTAGTTGCCTGGAATGCAGTAATATCTGCAGCCTGGCTGATTGGATAGGTAAAGAATCCGACCGGAATGCTGGCTTCAAAATTACGCATCTGAATCTCCGATTTTACCGTTGGGTTTCTCTGG
>CAJMQQ010000056.1 GCA_905215625.1 uncultured bacterium | reverse complement strand
CTGGCCCGGCTCCAGTTTTACGGTGACGCTTTTGCTCCTTCCAATGGTCTCCTCTCTGTATTTCGTAAGTCCTGCTGTCGCGGCATCCACATCCTCTTCCCTGCCGCTTACATGTACACAGCTTTCCAGAAGTTCCTGGGTATTCTCCTTCAGTACCATTTTGCCTTCATGCAGAATGATAACTTCCTCGAAAAGGTCTGCTGCTTCCTCAATAATATGTGTGGAGATGACAAAGGTACGCCCTGTCTCCGTATATTCCTCCAACAGTATCCTGTAGAACTGTTCCCTTGCCACTACATCAAGCCCTGCAACGGGTTCATCCAGCAATGTGAAATCTGCTTTGCTGGCAAGTGCCACGATTATGGTGACCATGGATGTCATACCTTTTGACAGCTTGGAGATCCTTTTTTTCCGGTCCAAATGGAAAATGTCAAGCAGATGCTCTGCCATCTCCTTATCCCAGTGAGGCATGTATGTCTCTGCCATTTTCAGATACTCTTTTATTTTCAATGCGCCGATTCCTCCGGCATTCATATTGGCATTGATCTCCCTTGAAAAACAGAGATGGGACAGGGACGTCTCATTTTCCCAGACCGGCTGTCCGTTCAATGTGACAGTTCCGTGCGTGGCCGGATTCTGGGCGGTCAAAACTGACAGAAGCGTGGTCTTGCCCGCGCCGTTTCGTCCGATCAGGCCGTATATTTTTCCCTTCTCCAATGTAAGGCTCACATTGTCCAGTGCCCTTTTGTCTTTATATTGTTTTACCAGATTCTCACATTTTAATGTCATTACGCTCATTTTGCATCCTCCCCTTTTCCTGCTGCTATCATATCGATCAATTCTTCTTTGGTGATTCCCAGGCTTGCCGCTTCTGTCAGAAGGCTTCTGATATAATCATCAAAAAATCTCTCTTTTCTCTTCCTCACGATTACCTGCTTTGCTCCTGATGCTACAAACATTCCAATCCCCCTTTTCTTATACAAAATACCTTCGTCCACTAACAAATTTACCCCCTTTGCCGCTGTCGCCGGATTAATAGCATAGAGTTTTGCCAGTTCATTAGTACTGGGTACTCTCTCCTCCTCCAGCAGAATATCTCTTAAAATATCAGTTTCAATCATTTCTTTAATTTGTATATAAATAGATTTTTCCTGATTGAGCAATTCCTGCAATCTCTTTCACTCCCTTTCCTGCTGTAGAAAATTTTTTATCGGTTTTCCAATGAATCCCCTTATTTATATAGTTCATTACTTATGTAATTAACCATATCACCAATCTTTGCGATTGTCAATATTTTTCAAGAAAATTCAAAGCTGTTTCTTTATCACTCTATTGTGTCAGTTTGGAAAACAGAGTATACTAACTATAACATTAACTGGAAGGGGGAATTCCATATGCTGCCTACAAGAGAGGAAGCCAAAAGACTGCTGCAAGAGGGAGAATACTGCAACCCCGGTCCATGGGGCAATCACAGTCGTATTGCCGGGGACTGCGCACAAAAAATCGCTCAAGCCTGCGGCAATCTGGACTCCGAAAAAGCCTATGTTCTGGGATTGTTGCACGATATTGGCAGAAAATTCGGCATCCGTCATCTGGGACATGTTTCTGACGGATATTCCTATATGATGTCTCTCGGATATGAAGAAGCTGCACGGGGATGTCTCACCCACTCTTTTCCCAATCAGAAACTGGAGGACTATGTAGGGAAATATGATACTACGAAAGAAGAACTGACTCTGATTCAAAACACTCTGCAGAAAATTTCCTTTGACGAGTACGACCGCTTGATTCAGTTGTGTGACGCTTTGGCTGGAAGTGAGGGCGTTCTGGATATAGAAATCCGCATGGCAGATGTAAGGCGCAGATACGGCTTCTATCCTGATGAAAAGTGGAAAAGAAATTTAGCACTGAAAAAATATTTTGAAGAAAAAATCGAAAGAAATATTTATGATGTGGTAAAAATTTCTGGTCAAAAATAAACTTCTTGATTTAAAGGCAAATCTCTGCCTTGGGTGTTTCGTTACGCAAGAAAACATTGATATTTCTATTACACAAAATACATCCAATGTAAATGACAAATTGCAGGAAATATTTCACAACATCGATTTAATAGAAGGTGATAACCATGAAGAGGATACTCCATAATCCTATATTTAAAATATTTTTTACTAAGAGATTTATAAAAAATAGCACCTTTTTGAATGTACTTTAATTCTTACAACGGTAAAAACAAATTAAACTGCCCTGCCAATGCAGAAGCAACACCTTGACAATATAATATACTTACTCAAAGAATCATTGGCGTTTTAACACATACAGAAAAGAGGTGAGATAAATCATAAATAACAAAGTATTCCCCGTTGCATCTTATAATAAAGAATTTAATAAATATCTACCTGTGCATTTTGAACAGGACTTTATATATCAATCCTTGGGGTTAGAAAAACATATAGCGAAACGACATCCTGAGTGTCTTCCTTATCTCAGATTTATCTCCTCTATTATCTCATCTCCTGATTATATCGGAGTAAATCCTAATGAGATTGGTGATAGTTTCGAGCTTGTTAAGATTTTTAATGAAAATATCCAAATTGGAATAAAACTTGATATCAAAGAAAATTATCTATATGTTGCTACGCTACACACCATTACAAATGGCAAATTAAAGCACGGTATAGAAAATGGTCGCTTAAAAAAATTTGACAGATAGTATATTTTCCGCTATAATGGTAATACAATAAATTGAGTCGCAAAGGTCGGAAAGGCTCCCGACACACTCACAAGAGTACCTGAGATGCTGGATACGCCGCCCAGCTTGTGATTCAATTTAAAACCGAAGGTGTTTCCATTGCGGAAGCACCTTTTGTTTTTATCCCCAAATAGAACAGGTAACTATCACGCTTTAGTGATCTTAAAGATATACCGGAGTGTCACCCGGTTGGATAACACATAATTGTTCTTTTATTGAATAACACCTTGATAATATAATAATACTTACCCAGGGAACTTGGGGACGTGCTCTCACCTATTCCGAGACCTTACGGAAAGCGGTGATTATTATGAGTACATATGAAGAATGAAGTCTAATCGTAAGCGTTGCTTTACTGATTGTTGCAATTCTAAATCTTACACATAAGAAATAGCCGTCCTGCTCCTGAGAAAAGTAGACGGCTATTTCTTCTTATCGCACTGTACACGCTCCTGATTTCGTTATACAACGACTTTCTAGCATAGATGGAAAAATTTCTAAACATGAAGCCGTATAATGTAACCAAGGCACTAAAACGAGCGTTAAAGAAGAATGCTCTCCCAGATTTTCGTTTTCATGACTTACGTCATTATGCAGCGTCTATCCTGCATGCTATCGGAATACCGGATCAGTACATTATGAATTATGGTGGATGGAAGACAGATTATGTCATGAAGAGTGTATACCGAAATGCTATTGATGAAGAAACACAAAAAATGCAATATTAAGAACTATGCAACACGAAATTAAAAACCCCTTGATTTACAAGGGGCTTAGGTATCGGGGCAACAGGATTTGAACCTGCGACCTCACGGCCCCCAGCCGTGCGCGCTACCAAGCTACGCCATACCCCGGAACGAGTTATATATTATCAGATTACAAAGAAAAAAGCAATAGTTTTTCAAATTTTTTTCACAATTCTTAACATGCTTAACAAAAAGACTCAGGCGAACACTCCAATAAGCCGCCTGTCTTTTACAAAGACAAGACGGCTCATGGAGTTTATTCTCATTTCTGTCCGTTGATATAGTTCACCAATCCCTCAGCCTTTATGATTTTCTGCATAAATTCCGGAAATGCCTGTCCCTGGAAGGTGGTTCCCTTTGTCTTATTGGTAATCACACCGCTGTCAAAATCCACTTCCACTTCATCTCCGTCTTCGATGCCTTTAGCCGCCTCCGGGCACTCCACAATAGGCAGACCAATATTAATGGCATTGCGGTAAAAAATCCGGGCAAAGGTTTCTGCAATCACACAGCTGACTCCTGCTGCTTTAATAGCAAGAGGCGCATGCTCTCTGGAAGAGCCGCAGCCAAAATTTTTATCTGCCACAATCATATCGCCTTTTTTTACTTTTTTCACAAACTCTTTGTCAATATCTTCCATACAATGGGCTGCCAGTTCTGCCGGGTCTGAAGAATTCAGGTATCTGGCAGGAATAATTACGTCTGTATCTACATTGTCACCATATTTAAAAACTTTTCCTGTTGCCTTCATTTACACATCCTCCTTATAACCCTAATTCCTGAGGCAGAGAAATCTTCCCTGTCACTGCGCTGGCTGCCGCTACTGCAGGACTCGCCAGATAAACCTCTGATTTCACATGTCCCATACGTCCTACAAAGTTTCTGTTGGTAGTGGAAATACATCTTTCCCCTTCTGCCAGAATTCCCATGTAACCGCCCAGGCACGGACCGCAGGTAGGAGTACTTACTACAGCGCCTGCCTCAATAAAGATTTTCAACAATCCCTCTTCCATGGCCTCAAGATAAATCTTCTGGGTCGCCGGAATCACGATACAGCGAACCCCCTTCTTTACCCTGCGTCCTTTTAAAATCTCTGCGGCACAGCGCAAATCATCAATTCTGCCGTTGGTACAGGAACCAATGACCGACTGGTCAATCACCACATCCTCCGTAAGATCTTCCACCACTCTGGTATTGGAAGGAAGATGGGGGAAAGACACGGTGGACTTCAAAGTGCTTAAATCAATGGTATATTCTTCCTCATAAACCGCATCCTCATCTGCCTCGTACACCGTATACGGGCGCATGGAATGTTCTTTCATGTAAGCTACTGCAAGGTCATCTACCGGAAAAATACCGTTTTTGCCGCCTGCCTCAATAGCCATATTGGCAATGGTAAAGCGGTCATCCATGGATAGATTCCGAATCCCCTCTCCTGCAAATTCCATAGATTTATAAAGGGCGCCGTCCACACCAATCATACCGATAATATGAAGAATTACATCTTTTCCGCTGACCCACTTAGCCGGCTTGCCCACCAGATTAAACTTAATGGCAGAGGGTACCTTAAACCAGGCCTTTCCCGTTGCCATGCCTGCTGCCATATCTGTGCTTCCCACACCTGTGGAAAATGCCCCTAAAGCGCCGTAAGTACAAGTATGAGAATCCGCACCGATAATCACGTCTCCTGCCACAGTCAGACCCTTTTCCGGAAGAAGCGCATGTTCAATTCCCATTTCTCCCACGTCAAAATAGTTGGTAATCTCGTGACGACAGGCAAACTCTCTTACACATTTGCAGTGTTCTGCGGATTTAATATCTTTATTAGGAATAAAGTGGTCCATAACCAATGCCACTTTGTCTTTATCAAACACGGTATCCACCGTCATTTTATCCATTTCGTGAATAGCCACCGGAGAGGTAATATCGTTTCCCAGTACCAAATCCAAATCTGCTTCAATCAACTGTCCTGCTTCTACTTTATCCAATCCGGCATGAGCTGCCAGAATTTTCTGCGTCATTGTCATTCCCATATGTTCTCTACCTCCTGCTATTTCTGCTATTGCCATTTTATCATATGTTTTGTTATAATAGAAATACATAAAAAGTATGTCAGACATAACTTTGATTTATAAATATACAGAAAGGATAAAACTTTATGGACCAGAATCTTTCCCTGTACAAAGTTTTCTACACCGTTGCCAATACCGGCAACATTTCCAAAGCTGCTGCAGAGCTTTTTATCAGCCAGCCAGCCATCAGTAAATCCATCCGCAAGCTGGAACAAAATCTGGAGGTCACTCTTTTCTCCAGAAATTCCAGAGGGGTTCAGCTGACCGAAGAAGGGGAGATTTTATACGATTATGTACAAAAAGCTTTTTATTCCCTTCAGTTAGGAGAAGCCCAGTTAAAAAAGATCAATGAGCTTGGCGTAGGACATCTGCGAATCGGCGTTTCCACCACACTCTGCAAATATGTGCTTCTGGATTACCTGAAGGAATTTACCATTGCCCACCCCCATATCCGGATGACCATCGAATGTCAGTCCACCAACCACACCCTCCAGCTCCTCCGGGAAAATAAAATCGACCTGGGTCTGATTGGAAGACCGGAACGGCTGCACCATGTGCGTTTTGCATCTGTAGGAGAAATTGAAGATATTTTCGTCAGCACAAAATCCTACCTTGAAAACCTGGCTTTGAGAACCAGCCAGCAGGACGATATTCTGAGGACGTCAGCCCTTATGCTTATGGATAAAGAAAACATTACCCGGCAGTATATTGACGACTATCTGTCCCTGCATCACATTGAAAACAACAATGTACTGGAGGTATCCGCCATGGACTTGCTCATTGAATTTGCCAAAATCGGCCTGGGAGTGGCCTGCGTCATCCGTCAGTTTGTAGCGCAGGAACTGAAAGAGGGCACACTGGTGGAAATCCCTCTTGAAATTCCCATACATAAACGCGAAATCGGCTTTGCCTACCTGGCAGATTTTCAGGCCAATCCCGCTATTCGGGAATTCATAGATTTTTACAGAAACCGCTCTTAAACTGCACAGCAACATATGAAACAAAAAAGGCTGCCCCAAGGACAACCTTTTTTGTTTCGTTCTTTATCTTGCTGCAATATCATAAATACTTCTTACCCGAATTTCTTTTGCATCTCCGGAAAGAATCCGCACTCTCTTTTCTCCGGCTTCCATATCAAAGTAATTGTCAGACAATACCCAGTCCTCATTTTCATTTAAAAGTTCCACGGAACCGGCATACTTTTCTGCCCGTACCAACAGTTCGTCCCCTTCCCGCTCTACCGTAAGGTTTGGATTTGCATACTGATAGAACTTTGGCATGGAAAACAACACGCTGCCTTCTGAAATCACTTCTCCATTCTGCAGGCAGCTGTAGAATACATGGTGTTCCTGCAAATCGGCCTGAGGATACTCTTCTTTCTCCAGCCATACGCCGGAAAGAGGTTTGACGCAGACTTCCCGCTCCTTTTCTTCCCCTACAATCCGGGATTGGCTGTCACGCAGACTCCAACGCACCAGAACCTTCTGCTCCTGCAGCGTTTCGTTTGCCACGTGCAGACGAATACTCTTCTCCACCTCATAAGGTCTCGCGTTCACGTTCGGATCCTGAGAAAGCAGACTCTCTTCATGACAGGAAAGCAGAACAGGTGCAAAAAATCTCTTTTCAAAGTAGTGCAGAGCCTTCCATCTTCCATAATAATCAATGGAAGACCAGGAAGCTACCGGCCAGCAGTCATTGAGCTGCCATACAATAGCGCCCATGCACTCGCCTCTGTTTCTTCTCCAATGCTCTACCCCATAGCGCATAGCCTGAGCCTGCATAAGCTGGGAGGCGTATACAAGATGGGATAAATCCTTTGCATAAGGGAAATACTGCGCCATGTAAACCATCATTTTAGCGTACCCATTTTCACTTCTCTGGTGTTTTTCCATCACATAGGAAAATACATTTCTGTCCTCCGGAAGCGTAAAGCTTTCAATGGTTTTCATAGCCGGAAGAGATTCAAAACCAAACTCGGAGGCATAACGGAAATTATGCTTGCGGTATCCGGTAAAGGGTTCGTATCCGTGCCATACTTTCCAATAATGGGCATCTCCCCTGGTTTCATCCTGAGGGTCATCGAAATCCCCTCCTGAAGATGGACTGGATGGCCAATAGAAAGTATCCGGGTCCTCTCGCTTTACAATTTTCGGAATCACATAACTGTACATTCTGGTATAATCTCCCAGAAGTTTCGGGTCTTTTGTGTAGCCTTCTACAATCATGCCTTCCATTTCATTGTTTCCGCACCAAAGACCCAGGCAGGCATGGTGGCGGATACGTCTTACATTGTCCTCGATTTCTCTAGAAATATTTTCTTCAAAAACTTCGGTCAGCTGATAGGTGGAGCAGGCAAACATAAAGTCCTGCCAGATTAAAAATCCATATTCGTCGCACAAATCATAGAACCAGTCCTCCGGATAATAAGCGCCGCCCCAGACACGAATGGCATTGTAATTTGCCAAAGCGCACTGTTCCAACAGTTTTTTCGTCTTTTCTTTACTGGTTCTTGGCAGAAAACAATCTTCAGGAATGTAGTCTGCACCCATGGCAAAAATGGCAACGCCATTGACTTCATGGGCAAAGGATTCTCCCCACTGGTCTTTTTCCATGTGCATTTTCATAGTGCGAAGTCCGATTCTTCTCTCCCACACATCTTCTGTCTTATCCCCGTTTAAAAGTTCCACCCGCACAGTGTAGAGAGCCTGCTCTCCATAACCTCTTGGCCACCAGAGTTTTGGATTTCCTATGACCAGTTCTTTTGGAGAATTTTCTTCTGTCAGAACGCTTCCATCCGGTGCCGTCACGGTAACACGATAGCGAACCCTCTCTCCCCTGTGAGTTTTCAGTGTATGAACTCCAAAGGAAAGCGTCACCTGACCATGCTCATGGCTCTGACGCACACAGACATCTTCCAGTCTGTCCTCATCTATGCCTTCCAATATCACATCACGGAAGATTCCCATGTCCGGAAGCTTGGGCGCCCAGTCCCAGCCAGACATACAGTTGGATTTTCTCAGATACGGAAATCCGTCTATGGTATCTGTGTTACAGGGAATTTTCCCTTGCAGCCGATTCTGTTCTTCCATATAAAGAATCGGAGAGTGAAACCGGATTTCCAGCAGATTTCCCTTTTCTTTTAATAACTCCCTGACGGAAAATTCCCAGGTGCGGTGCATGTTATAAGTATTTCCCACATGGGTTCCATTGAGATAAATATCTGCCAGAGTATCAATGCCGAGAAATTTCAGCCTTATCTGGCTGTTTTTCATCATCTGCTCTGTCACATCAAACTCTGTCTGATAAGTATAGTCCTCCCGGGACAACAAAAGAGCTTCCTTTTCATTGTCCCGGTAAAACGGATCTTCTATCTCCCCATGGGAAAACAAATCATGATATACGGAAAACGGTACCTGTGTATCCAGAGTTTTCTCTTTCCACAACAGGTTCCAGCCCCCATTCAAATTCTGTCTTTCCATTTCCTTGTCTCCCATCTTATTTCAGCAGTCTTATTTCAAAATGACTCTGTAAGTCTTGATTTCAAACGGCTTGATGTCAACGTCAAAGCCCTTGTCCGTATGTGCAATCTCGCCTGGTATCTCTTCTTCCATCAAATTACATTCACAAACTGACTCAATTTCTTTGCCCATACCCAGAGAAAGCTCTGCATGCGTCTTTGTATTTTCGTACTCATAAGCACGGATAATCATGCCGTTTCCATCTTCTGCCAGTTTCACAGTCTCTACCATAACATTTTTCTTATCCACAGTTAAAAGAGAAGCCTTTCCTGCTGCCTGTGTCTGTTCTTTTGCCAGCACCGGATAATTGAGGCAATAACTTTCTCTTACCGTATCGCAGTCCCGAAGATTTCCTTCGTGAGGATACAGAGAATAGGTAAAGTAATGCTCTTCCTGGTCTGTAACCGGATTTGGCTCAATACCGGATTTGATTAAGGTCAGTCCAATCACAGAATCCTTTACAGAATGTCCGTATTTGCAATCGTTTAACAGACTGACTCCATAATGCCCTTCAGAAAGGTCTATCCATTTCTGTCCGCAGGATTCAAAACGGGCCATATCCCAGCTTGTGTTGGTGTGCACTTTTCTGGTCAGATTTCCAAACTGCACATCAAAAGCAGCCTCATCTGTATGAATATCTACCGGGAAGTGCACTTTCAGAAGGTGCTGGTGTTCTTTCCAGTCCACATAGGTTTCAAAATCAATTCTTGCAGAATCAGCATAGAAATAAATCTTCTGCTTAATCACAGAATTGCTGACCTTGCGCTCCAGCTCCAGAACTGTGCAGACAGGACCTTCCTCTTTCCATTCCATACGGGACAGTTCTGTAATTTCCCAGGATTTCTCGGTGTAATAAATATCAATATCCCAGTTATCGTAATAAATCGGTTTATCCTCATACATACAGAAGAGATTTCCCTTTTTGCCCTGCTGCAGCACTTCCCTTTTGTTTTTCTTATCAAACACAGAGGAGAGAAGACCATTTTCGTCCACCTCTACTGTATAAAACGGTGTTTCCAGACAGTTACCCTGGCGTCTGAATGAAGATGGCGCTTTGGCTGTGCTTTCCACCTTAAAGGATTCATAGCCCTTAGAAGGCAGATTTTCCACATAAGCTACCCCACGGTCTTCCAGTGTCTGAATGGGATATACTTTTCCGTTCTCTGCTACCAGCGCACCGGAAACTTCTTTTGGGAGGCTGACCACATCACTGCGTTCAAAACCAAGGGTATTAAACAGAGTAACGTTTTCTCCTTCTCCTGCCACTGTTTTCATAGAATCTCCAAGAAGTGCACATCCCTGTTCTTCCAGTTCTGCATACTCCTTTTTTGTCACTTCATATACTTCATGAATGGATGAGCCGGGAAGAATGTCGTGGAACTGATTTAACAGAATGACTTTCCACATCTTATCCATTTCTTCTTTTGCGTAAGCAGCGCCCTTCCAGGAAGCCAGAAGTTCCAGAAGTTCCAGATTCATCATCAGCACTTCGCTCTTTCTGTTGGAGCGTTTATTTCTCGCCATGGAAGTGTAAGTACCTCTGTGGTATTCAAAATACAGTTCTCCCTCCCAGGTAGGAAGTCTGCGGTTGTCCTTTAATTTTTCATACAATTCATCAAAATAAGTTCTGGAAAATTCCTGACGTACTTTCGGAAGTCCCTTGATTCCTTTTTCCATACGCAGAGAGGTTTCCAGCATTTCTCTTGTAGGACCTCCGCCTCCGTCTCCATAACCGTAGGAAATCAGAATGTCGTTGTTGATATCCTTGTTCTGATATCTCTTCCAGCCGCCCATCAGCGCGTCCGGGTGCAGAATTCCGTTGTAGGTTGTAAAGAAATCATCTTCGCTCTGTCCCACGCCCAGGGTCGTTACCAGGTGAGTAAAGACAGAACTTCCGTCAATGCCCTTCCACATAAAAGTATCGTAAGGCATTTTGTCAATCTGATTCCATGCCAGCTTTGTGGTCATAAAGTAGTCAATACCGCTTTTTTTCATAATCTGCGGAAGCGCACCGGAATAGCCGAATACGTCCGGCAGCCACAGAACCTTGCAGTCTACGTCAAATTCGTCTTTGAAGAATCGTTTTCCATACAGGAACTGACGTACCAGAGATTCTCCTGACGTCAGATTGGTATCTGCTTCCAGCCACATACCGCCTTCCGGCTCCCAGCGTCCTTCTTTTACCCGCTCTTTGATACGGTTATACAACTTCGGATAACGGTCTTTTAAAAATTCATAAAGCTGGGGCTGGCTGGACATAAACTTGTAATTGGGATATTCGTCCATTAATTTCAAAACGGTAGAAAAGCTTCTTGCCACCTTTTCTCTGGTCTGCTCTACGGTCCACCACCAGGCCACATCAATATGGGTATGTCCGATACAGGTGGCAATCACATCACTGTAGCCTGCCATATCTTCATACAGAGCCTTTTCCAGATAAACCTCTGCTTTTTCCACACTGTCATAAAACTCCGGCGAATAGGGATTTCTCAAATCCAGCAGATTTACGGCTTCGTTCATGACATGTTCCAAATCCATACGGTTTTTGTCATCTTTATCCATACGGCTAAATGCCCAAAGCGGAACCATCAGGTCATAGTACAGCTTTTCAATCCGTGTGTCTGCCACCTGCATTTCCATAATCATGTCAAATTCTGAATGAAGTATTCCGGTATAGGCCTGAATATCCAGTCTCCAGGTCTCTCCCCCTTTGGCCTCTGCAGCCATCTGCACAATGCGGTGGTTCATATCCATACCCTGCGTTTCTTCTCCGTTGACAAATAGTAAAAACTGCGGATTTTTCGCATCATCCCATTCTTCAATCTGGGTTTTCACATGAAGACGCAAGGTTTTTCCGGCTAATTCTTCCGGCACGGTATAATCTGCGCGGAACCAGTAATGTTTATCCGGTCCGTACCATTTCATGGTCTTTGGTGTAAAGTCCTGCCATGCCTGTTCTGCTTTTTCCGCTTCGTCCGGGTAAAAAAAGCGTCCTTCTTTATAAAGAATATGTTCCATTGGCATGTTCTTTACCGTAATTAATTTTTTCAGTTCATCACAGATGACCTGTATTCTCTTGTCAAGAAACCACATATATTCTTTTCCTCCTGGTTTTTGTATTTTATAGAGAAAGGGACATTCTCTCCATTTGTGAAAATGCCCCTCTTCTTACCATTGTACTTTTTATTTTGCAGCATCTACCTGCTTCTGAGCTTCCTCGCAGATAGTATCCCAGCCGGCAGCTTCCAGTTCATCATGAATGGTTTTTACCAGTTCTCTCGGATCCTGTGCGCCTGTGAAGAATTCAGATTTATATTTTTCGTATACGGAACGGCAGTTTGCAAGTTCTGTTTCTACGTTGCTTGTATCCATATCAAATCCAAGCATGATAGATGGTGTTGCTTTTTCGTTCAGTTCTTTTACTTCATCCCACTGATTTACTTCCTCTGTAGCAAGCTGTGAAACATCAAAGTAACTGCCCTGTGTATAACCAGCCATAGGCCAGTCTGTATTCAGTTTGTTTACCTTCTTATCATCTGTATACTCAAAGTTTTCGCCTTCTACCCCATAGTACAGCCAGTCACGGACTTTGGTATCTGTGTTTACAAGCTGTAAAAATTCCAGCGCTTTTTCAGGATGTTTGCAGCCGGAAGAAATTGCATTAATAGAACCTCTAACACTTGCATTGGATACGATAGTATCTGTAAAAGCCACTGCTTCACAGTCATCAATACCATTGCTTGGGCCCCATGTTGTCTTTGCAGCCTGGCTCCATCCCTGTGCTGTAAAGAACGTTTTGTATTTGCTGGAATCATCTGCTGTCGGTGCATCACCGTTGATGATGCCTTCTTTGTACATTTTATGTATAATATCAAGCTGAGCCAGCATTTCTTCATCCTCTAAAGGATTTACAACTGTTTTAGTCTCGTCATCATAACGAATACCCAGAGCCGGAAGACCTGCGCCTAACTGGTCAAAGTATACGGTATTTAAGAAATCAGCACCGGATTTTGACATATAATAGGGAGCAGTTCCTTCCCCTTCTTTGATTTTCTTTAATGCAGGATACAAATCTTCATAAGATTTAATGCTGTTAATATCAATGCCGTACTTGTCAGCAACTGCTTTGTCCCATACAAAGTACTGCGTTACAGAACTGTCTTTGTAGGTAGGAACACCATAGATTTTTCCATCGATTTCCATTGCTTCCCAGTAATCTTCAGGAATCAGCTTTTTCAGCTCCGGGGCGTTTTCATCCAGTATATCTGTCAAATCCAAAAATGCACCTGTGTTTACTTCTGCATTGTAACGTGTCTGGTCTGTAAAAAGAATATCGAAATCTTCTCCTGAGTTTGTGATAACACTTCTTCTGTTATCCCAATCTGCCCATGGAACAATCTCCATATCGATATTGACACCAATTTTTTCTTCCAGATAAGGATTAATCTGTTTCAGCCATGCATCGTAATTATCCGGCATACTGCCGCCTACCTGAATCCATTTTAAAGTAACCACATCTCCATCATTTTTTGCGGTTTCGCTACCGCCTTTTTTGGAATCGCCGCAGCCTGCCAGGAGTCCTAACCCCATAACAGAAGCCAATACCAACGCTGTTGCCTGTTTCGCTTTCATAAAAATCCTCCTTTTGTTTTTGCTTGTTTTATTTTTTTATATCAGCCCTTTACAGCGCCTACAGTCAATCCGGAAATAAAGTATTTCTGGAAGAACGGATAGCTACATGCAATCGGGATAATAATCAAAATGGCCATTGCCATTCTCGCCCCTTCTTTCGGCATACTATTGATATACTGCGTCATAGTTACGCCAAGAGACGGGTTGTTTGCCATTACATCAATACTTCTCTGGATACTGTCCAGGAGGGCCTGTAAAGAGTACAGTTTCTTATCTGTGATATACAGAGAGGATTGAAACCAGTCATTCCAATAACCAAAAGTTAAAAATAATGCAATCGTTGCCATCATAGGTTTAGACAGAGGCAGCGCGATTTTTCCGAAAATCGTAAATTGTGAAGCTCCGTCAATCTGTGCAGATTCAATGACCGATTCCGGTATATTGGTCTTAAAGAACGTCTTACAGATAACAACGTTAAACGAAGAAACACAAAGGGGCAGAATCAAGGCCCAAATGCTGTTTTTCAAATGCATAAACTGTGTATTTACCACATAAGAGGAAAGCATACCACCATTAAAAATCATAGGTATAAACACCACCATGGTAAAGAAATTCTGCATTTTATAATTTCTTCTGGAAATTACATATCCCATCATGGTTGTAAGCATAACGCCCAATACTGTACCTATTACCGTTACCATTACCGAGATTCCAAGAGAAGACAGAATCATTTTTCCCTCTCTGAGCAGGAATGCGTAGGAATCTATGGAAAACTTCTCCGGTATAAAGCGATAACCATTCATCTGAATCGACTTTTCAGATGAAATAGAAATCAGGAAAACAAAAACAACCGGAATAATGCAAATCAAAGCCAGTATGATAAAGATGATGTTAAAACACACATCTGTCTTTACTGAAATCCTGTTTAATTTCGAAACCTCTGCGGCTTCTTTTTGTCTATTCTTTTTCATTCTTCCGCCTCCTATATAATTGCACTGTCCGCGTCAATTTTCTTTACAATCGCGTTCGCCACCAGAATCGTGATACAACATGCTACAGACTGGAAGAATGTTGCTGCTGAAGTCATACCAATCGGTGTGGAGGACTGGATTGCATTATACACAAAGGTATCAATCGTTGCCGTCGTATTGAAGATCGAACCGCTTGCTCCCTGTGAAAGCTGGAAGAACAACCCGAAGTCTGAATAAAAAACCTTACCTACATTTAAGATAAACATCATAATAATGACATTTTTCAGGCATGGCAGTGTAATATAACGAACCTGCTGCTTCTTATTCGCACCGTCCATAACGGCTGCCTCATACAAAGTTGTATCAATTCCGGAAATACTGGAAAGATAGATAACCATGTTGTAGCCAGTTGATTTCCACAAATACATGAAAATCAGGATTGCCGGCCAGACACCCGCTTTCATATACCACTGAATCCCTTCACCGCCACCGTCGCGAAGCATGCTGTTAATCAGACCATTGTCCTGATTCAAAAAGGCATCCAGAAAATATGCTGCTACAACCCATGACATAAAGTACGGAAAAAACATCAAAGTCTGATATACTTTTGATTTTCTTTTGCTGTGAAGCAGGCTAATCATAATGGCCAGCCCAACAGAGAAAATCATCCCCAGTACAATGAAAGCCAGATTGTAAAGTATCGTGTTTCTCAAAATCACAAACAAGTCATTAGACTTAATTAAAAATTCAAAGTTTTTAAACCCTGACCAGTCACTATGTATTACATTGTAAATAAAACTTCTTCCGCCTGCAATTTTGTAATTCTTAAAAGCGATAACCAATCCAAACATTGGCAGGAAACAAAACAGTACATACCAGACCGTGGTCGGCAGTGCCAACGCTGTCAGTTCCGAATCATTTTTCGTCCATTTCGGTTTTCTGACTTTCTTTTCTTTCGGGGACTTTCTTACTTTCTCCAAGGCTGTTGCCCTCCTTTTCTTCTTGTCTTATTCCTTGATTTCTTTCACAGAATCTCTGTAAATAATTTTACCCAGTATTCTAAATACTTCTCCCGGCCTGCGTCTGGTTCTTTCCATGTAGCGCATCATACGTTTTGCAGCAACTTTTCCGATTTCTTCGATATTAACCGCCACTGTTGTCAGCGCCGGCTCGCAAAGTTCCGCATAAATATCGTCGTCAAACCCTACAACAGAAATATCCTCCGGCACCCGTATGCCTTTGGCCTTTAAGGTTTTCACCAGCCGAAAAGCAGTTTCATCACAGTTGCAGACAAAGGCAGTCGGAAGTCTCTCCGGAAGCATCAGTTCAATAGCTGCTCCATCCTCATTCCTGTCCGGAATCACCCATTCCTGATTCGGCGCTCTACCGGTTTCCAGAATACCTCTCATAAATCCCAGGTAACGGTCTGTAATACTGGTGGTTCCTCCCACCGTTCCCACAAATCCAATGTCTTTATGTCCCTTTTGTATCAGATAATCTGTCAGCTCATAGGCACTGTATATATTTTCGGTTACTACAGAATCCGATTTGTGTGTCACATCGTAAACATCTACATAAACCTTGGGCAAAGGAATGGTATCTACTGCATCCCGCACTTTTCTGTCCAGGATACCAAGAAGAATCAATCCGTCAACCGTTCCTTTTCGTTCCAGCATATCCAAATCGCTTTGAAGACTTTCCCGGGTCGGAGTAATCATCATGCTGGCACACATAACCTTGCGCAGTTCTGCGATAATTTTCTCGTACATCCCCATATAGAATTTTCCGGCATCTCCGGAATTAAAGCGGTCGCTCATAACAATTCCCACTTTTTTTGCCCTGCGCTGTCCATAATCGGGAAGTATATAGCCATGTTCCTGCGCACTCTGGAAAATTTTCTGTTTCAGTTCCTCCCCTACTCCGTCTTTTCCATTCAGCGCCTTAGAAACAGTCACCTTGCTGATTCCCAGCTCATCTGCAATATCCTGCATAGATACTGTTTTTTTTCCAGCCACTTTATATCCTCCCTTCTTATCCGTTTCCATTTGTTTCTTAACATTTCTTAAATATAACTTAACACAAGTTTTTCTTCTTGTCAACGATTATCGGTAT
>CAJMQQ010000055.1 GCA_905215625.1 uncultured bacterium | reverse complement strand
GCTCGCACAGCTCTGGAATCTGAGACTGGATAAACAAGGTGGACTTTGCCGGATCCAGGCCGCAGGATAAGTAATCCAGGGCAACCTCAATAATATTCTGGCGGACTTTTTCCGGATTGTCTGCATTATCCGTAAGAGCCTGGGCATCTGCAATCATAATGAAGATTTCATCATATTCTCCTGAATTCTGCAGTTCTACCCTTCTCTTTAAGGATCCTACGTAATGTCCCACATGAAGACGGCCGGTGGGTCTGTCGCCGGTTAAAATAATTTTTCCCATTGTAACTTCCTCCGATTATAATGTTGTGTTAATTAATTATGACAGATGATCGGCATATTTTTGTATACGTGATCGTAAACAATAGCAGCTTTTGCGGGCGGAAGGTTGATACAGCCATGAGAACCATTGGTCTTATAGATGGTTCCGCCAAAGCTGCCCCGCCAATCTGCGTCATGGAGTCCGATTCCGCCGTTAAACGGCATCCAGTATTTTACCGGAGTTGCATAATCTTCCCCTCGTAACACTTTATCCTTCTGTTTATAATAAAGTCCGAAAATACCAGGTGGCGTTGTCCATCCTTTGGATACGTTGCCGGACACAAAAGGCGTATCTAAAATACACTGTCCATTTTCTACTAAATATAAATGCTGGTTTCCTAGGTCTACTTCTACATAAGTCATGCCGTAGTCATTGCCAGTGCGGCTGGCTGCAGTCTGGGCATATACTGGTTCCCGTTCCGAACTCTGACAGGTCTGGATTGCTGCGATTAGGCTCTGGGTTTCTGCCGCCTGGTCGATTTTCCAGCCATATGGGCCGGTAATGGTTACGTCCTGGCCAGAAGCAGTACGGAATGTGTGAGGCTTTCCTGCTGTATCATACTTATCTGCCAGGATTTTTACATAAGCGGATGCCTGTGCTGGATCTACGGTTACAGTTGTGCCGTCCGTTCCAGTTATCCAGGTGGAAATGGTTTCGCCGGACAGAACTTCTGATTCGTCTCCGAACCGGTAGGTAATGGTCATATTACCGCACTGGTTCATTGCTGCAAGAAGAGAAACCAGGGCTTCGTCAGATGCGTGAACCGTTACTTCATTGTAGCAGCCGGCGTCTCCAAGATTGATTAAAGACTGGCCAGAAGCTAAGGCCTGGCGTACGGTCTGGGTCAATTTTTCCATATTCAGATCTGTTCCAACTACTTCCGGAACAATAGTAAATCCGGTTCCATCTGAAGTTTTGGCAATATGAGCGTTTTCCGTCTTTACTACATCCTCTCCCACAACCAGGGACAAGGAAGCCAGCTTTGCCGCCAGCGCTTCTTCACTATACGTAACTTCTATAGGAAGTTCAAAATTGTTGTCAACTGCCGGACCGGAAATCCGGCCATTTTCATTCTGCTGTGTTAAAATTGCGGAAAGGTCTTCTCCTACCACAGCACTCATGCCCAGTTCGGAACCGGAAATCACCTCTTCTTTTCCATCTTTTCCTATCAGGGTAAGAGTTTTTCCGCTGCCATAGGCAGATTCGATTACGGCCTTGGCTTCCTGGGGCGTCTGCCCCGCTGTATTTACTCCATTAATCAGGGTTCCGCTTACGTAAACGTCTGGATTGTTATGGGTATTGTTAATCGCTGCCAGTGCCGGAAAACTGCCGGAAACAGTCAGCGCTGCAGACAGGCAGATGAGCATCGCCTGTTTCAAAAAACGGTTATCCATCTTCCATGTTCCCCTCTCTATGTTATTTCCTTGTCTATTGTACTCGCGGCCAGCAGAAAAGTCAACGAGGTTGCATCCGGAAAAATTCCGGAGGCAGCTTTGCAGTAAAGGTCTTGCCAGAAAGATAGGAAAGGGGCTGGGGCATCTGTTCCGGCATCACAAGCTGCCAGGAGTGAAGCATCTGGGAAGTAATTCCGTAAGTTTTTCTGGCGGTTTCATTGACTGCCCGGCTGCCGTATTTTCCATCTCCCACAATGGGATGGCCAATAGAAGCCAGATGGGCGCGGATTTGATGGGTACGGCCGGTCAGGAGAGTCACCCGCAGACAGGTATAATCGCCGTTGTTCCAGAGAGGAAGGTATTCGGTGGCGATAGGCTGACTGTCCGGTACCTGGTTTCTGGTAATGGAAACCTGATTGGTTCTGGAATCTTTTTTCAGAAAGCCTTCGATCTTCTGGGCATCCGTAACCTGGCCGGCTACAATGCACTGATAGTATTTATGCAGGCTCCGGTCCCGGAAAGCTTCGGATAAAATCTGAAGTCCTGCAAGGGATTTTCCTGCTGCAATCAGTCCGCTGGTATTCCGATCCAGCCGGTTGCACACTGACGGCCGGAACGTGCGAAGCTGCTCATCGGTGATCTGGCCGGATTCCAGCAGATAAGAAATAATCCGTTCTACCAAAGACACGTCCGTTTCTTTTGCCTTTTGGGACAGCATACCGGACGGTTTATTAATGAGAAGGATGTGGGAATCTTCATAAATAATGGAAAGAGGCGGCTCGCTTTCTTTCTTTTTTCCTCCCTGGGAAGAAGGTTCCTGCGGCCTGGAAGGAGAAGAGAAATTTTGAATGGTCTCTTCTGACAAAAACAGGCGGATTTCATCGCCCTCTTTTAACCGTTCCGATCCTTCACATTTTTTCCCATTGAGAACAATATTTTTTTTCCGCATCATTTTATAGAGAAAGCTTTTTGGCGCCTGGCCCAGATATTTGGCTAAAAGCTTGTCCAGACGCTGTCCTGCCTCGTTTGGGCCTACGGATAACTGACGCATAAAACCTCCTACATGGACAAATTTTTCAGCAGCTCTGCTGCATAGCTGACGCTTCCGTCATCTTCATAAGAAGAGGCAGGTTTTAAACCCTTTAACCGGCGTTCAAACGCTCCTTCTTCTTTGACAATCCGGACATTGCCGTCCAGCCGGTGTCCGGTAAACATCTCGTTTAAAAATTTCTCTGCCTTTGCCACGTCGATTTTGGGATTGGAACAGTAGGCGCACACCCCGGCGGGATGAACCGACACTGCGTCTAACGGAAGAATCTGCTCCTTTGACGTTACAATCAGATCATAAAGAATCACGCTTTTTTCTTCATATGGATGAACCGCCTGGTAAAATTCCTTTTTCGGCGTCCGATAATGGAATGAAGCCAGAAATGGAGATGCCACATTGGCTACTGGAAGGACGGTCAGAATCGCCATAACCGTAAGGATGTTTTTTGCAGCCTGATTGTCGGTAAAATTTCTGGCAAGAAGCTGTCCGAGAATCATGGCTGCACCGATGATAAGCTCGATAATCTGTGCTTTTCTTCGGTATTCCCGGTAACCATAAGTGCCTTTCTGAATTCGTTTCATCTGTCATTCTCCTCTCTTTCTGCCTTCCATAAACGATAAAATCCACTCCTGTGGAAGGATTTTGCACATGAGGCAAAAGCTCTTCATGGCAATCCCATAGACAGAAATACTGTTTCCCAAAACGCTGTCTTCAATGGCTTTTTTAACTACCTTTTCCGGCTTTGCCATTACAAGCCTCTTATAAAGGGGATAAGATCCGGCCTGTCCTCCCTCTTCCATTACCTGGAAAAATTCCGTTTGAACCGGACCAGGGCAGACGGCTGTTACCGTAATCCGGCGGGAGTTCAATTCCCTGTTTAAAGCCCTGCTGTAGCTTAATACAAAGGCTTTGGATGCCGCATATACGGCAAATCCAGGCTGGGGCAGAAAGGCGGCGGCAGACGCATACTGAAGGATTTTTCCGCCTTCTGCCAGATAAGGGAGGCAGATCTGGGTCATGGAAAGGAGAGCCTTGCAGTTTAAATCTACCATCCCAGTTTCCATTTTCCCGTCTATTTGTCCCGAACGGCCAGTCTTACCGTATCCGGCCGCATTGACCAGAAAGCGGATATGGGGGGATTCTTTCCCAAGCGCATTCCGGAACCCATCTAAATCTTCTTCGTTGGTAATATCTGCCTCAAAGATCCTAAGACGTACTGGCACCTGGCTTTCCAACTGGATTAACCGGTCTTTTCTTCTTGCCAGAACCCAGATTTCATCCAGGCAGGCAAACCGGTCTGCCAACTGAATCACGGTTTCTCTTCCCATACCGGAAGACGCGCCGGTAACTACTGCAATCTGAAGCCTGCGGGTATTCATCATCCCTTCTCCCTCCCAATCTACTTTTTTGCCATCTTTTTATGAACGTTCCGGATGGTCTTTTTCGATTTCTGCCGTTTTTTTGATCCTCCGTTTCTGGAACCTGCGGTTGTCTTTTCCCAGCCGCTTTCGTTATGGGATCCTTTTTCCGGACGAATCAGGCATTTTGGCCCATAACCGATTAAATCCGTTCTTCCAGCCAGACGAAGGGCTTCTTCTACCAACGGACGGTTTTCCGGACGGCGGTACTGGATCAGCGCCCTCTGCATGGCCTTTTCATGAGGATTGGTAGGCACATAGACTGGCTTCATGGTTCTGGGATCCAGTCCGGTGTAATACATACAAGTCGAAATTGTAGACGGGGTTGGATAAAAGTCCTGAACCTGTTCCGGCATATAACCCAGATCCCTTAAATACTCGGCCAGTTCTACAGCTTCTTTCATCGTGGATCCAGGATGGGAAGACATCAGGTAAGGAACCAGATATTGCTTTAATCCCAGTTTTTCATTCATTTTCTTATACTCATCGCAGAACTGACGGTAAACCTTGTTTTCTGGTTTTCCCATCCGGGTCAGCACTGCGTCAGATACGTGCTCCGGCGCAACCTTTAACTGGCCGCTGACATGATACTGGCATAATTCCTTTAAAAACTGTTTGCTGGGATCTGCTAACAGGTAGTCGAAACGGATTCCGGATCGGATAAAGACCTTCTTTACTTTCGGAATGGCTCTCAGCTTTCTTAAAAGCTGGATGTAATCGGTGTGGTCTGCTCTTAAATTTTTGCATGGAGTCGGGAATAAGCACTGCCGGTTTTTACAGGCTCCGTGGGTCAGCTGTTTTTCACAGGCCGGATAGCGGAAATTAGCAGTCGGGCCGCCGACGTCATGGATATAACCCTTAAAATCTTTTTCCTCTGTCAGAAGTGTGGCCTCTTCTACCAGGGACTCATGGCTTCTGGCCTGGATCACCCTTCCCTGATGGAAGGTCAGGGCGCAGAAGCTGCAGGAACCAAAGCAGCCACGATTGCTGATTAAGCTGAATTTAATCTCAGAAAAAGCTGGAACGCCGCCATCTTTATCATAGGAAGGATGGCTGGCTCTCATATAGGGAAGTCCGTAAACGTCATCCATTTCTTCCATCGTCAAAGGCTTCGCCGGAGGATTCTGTACTACAAACAGATTGTCCCGGTACGGCTCTACCAGCCGCTTTCCGGTAACCGAATCCGTATTCAGATACTGGGTATAAAAGCTTTCTGCATACACTCGCCTGTCTGCCTTCATTTCATCAAAAGAAGGCAGGATCTGGGCGTCATAAACCGATTCTAAGGAACTGGTCTTATAGACGGTTCCGTTAATAAAAGTAATGTCTTTAATGTCCAGTCCGGAATCCAGGGCGTCTGCAATCTCTACGATAGAATGTTCTCCCATTCCGTAAGAAATCAAATCTGCTTGGGAATCCACCAGAATCGAATGCTTCAGCTTATTGGACCAGTAATCATAATGAGCCAGACGGCGGAGACTTCCCTCAATACCGCCAATAATAATCGGCGCTTTTGGAAACGTTCTCCGGATTAGATTAGAATATACCACTGCTGCATAATCCGGACGGCGGCCCATCACTCCCCCCGGCGTATAGGCATCGGTTTTTCTCCGCTTTTTGGACACACCGCCCGCAGTCACCACAACCGATCCATATTTCCGGAAGAAACCAGAAACCCCAGTCTTGGTTCTCCTAAGATGGCGATGCTTCCATCCTCTTTCCAATCCGGCTGGGAAATAATTCCTACCTTGTACCCCCTGGATTCCAGCAGACGGCTGATAATCGCAGTACCAAAAGATGGGTGATCCACATAGGCGTCTCCGGTTATATAGACAAAATCACACTGATCCCAGCCTCTTTTTTCCATGTCAGCCCGACTGATAGGCAAAAAATCATGTATCATTCACACACCTCAATTGTAAAAAATCTTCAATAAAATAATCTGCCAACGCTTCTTTTTCTTCTCTTAATGCTTTGGAAAATTCATCTTCCACTGCAAAAACCGTCATTCCAGCCCGTTTTCCGGCCAGAATACCGGCAGGGATATCCTCAAATACCACGCATTCTTCCGGCTTTACTTGCAGCCGCCTTGCTGCTTCCAGATAAATATCCGGCGCCGGTTTGCCAGCCGCTACCTCGCACCCCACAGTAACGGTGTCAAAATATCCGGCAACCCCTAAGGAGTTTAATACGGCATCCACCAGTTCTCTTCCATTGCTGGTGGCAATCCCTATTTTGATATGATGGTCTTTTAATGCTTTTAAAAACTCTTCTGCCCCTGTTTTTAGCGGTACTTCATTGGAATATTTATCAATCGCCATGGCAATCCAGTCCGCTTTGATTTCTTCTAAGGATTCCGGAATGGAAAACTGTTCTTTAAAATAAACCGCCGTCTCCGAAAAACTCATGCCCTCAATAACCCGATGAAGATTTTCCGGGCATTCATACCCATAGCGTGCCAGATATTCTACATCAATGGCGTGCCACATCCACATAGAATCCACTAAGGTTCCGTCTAAATCAAAAATTGCTGCTTTTATCTGTTTCTTCAATGTAATCTCCCCTGTTTTTCAGTAATGCAACTTCTTCGTTTGTAAGCGGCCGGTATTCGCCTGGCTGCAGTCCTTTATCCAGCACAAGCGGTCCCATGGAAAGGCGCTTTAAATACACTACCTGGCAGCCAAGAGCCTCAAACATCCGTTTTACCTGATGGAATTTACCTTCCTGGATCGTAAGTTTTATAGCTGCTTTTCCAGCCTCTGGCTGCCCGGAAAGAAGTTCCAGTCTGGCCGGCATACACTCTGTACCGTCCTCTAACACAATTCCATCCTGAAAACGCCTGACGGCATCGTCCGGCAGAGTTCCAGTTACATGGGCGTAATAGGTTTTGTCGACATGATGTCTGGGCGAAAGAAGGCGGTGGGCAAGATCCCCGTCATTGGTAATGAGAAGAAGTCCTTCCGTATCAATGTCCAGACGGCCTACTGGGAATAAATCCTTCCGAACCGCGTTGGCAATCAGGCTGGTTACCGTCTGGTACCGTCCGTCTTCTGTGGCAGAGACCACGCCCTGGGGTTTATGCAGCATATAATATTCAAAGGCCTGATAAGCCACTTTACAGCCGTCCAGAGTGATTTCATCAGTTTCCGGATTGATTTTCCTTTCCGGCTTTTTTTCAACCATGCCATTGACGATAATCCGGCCCTTTTTTGCCATTTCCTTTATCTGGCTGCGGGTTCCTTTTCCCATTTCGCCTAAAAATTTGTCCAGGCGCATAGTCTCTTTTCGTTTTTTTTCCATTACATCCACCGCCATCCGGCATAATATTTATTTTTCAGGTTCTGACCCGACACTTTTGCCCAGCCCAGAGGAAACTGATCCACGCAGACCAGACACCAGCCGGACTTTAATTGTTCTCCTTCTTCCGAAGTCAGGGAAATGGTCTCCCCCTTTAAATACCGGATAACCCGGTCATCCTGTCTGGAAAAAGAAATTTCATTTTCATACTGTCCCCATTTTAAAGCCATAGCAAAGGCCTGGGACGGCTCAAACCGGTCTTTTTTCAGTTCGCCCAAAAGCAGTCCGGTTCGCAGAAAGCGCAGTCCCGTATCTTTTAAAAATCCGGCTGGAAGGTAATAGACCATACCGTTTTTTTCTAAAAGTCTGGAAGTATCCCAGACGCCAGTGTCCTGATTTTCAGGACTTGGCGTACAGCGGGACAAAAACTCCATGACCTGGGGAAAGTTTGCTTTCGGCTTCGGAAGGCCCGAAGTATTTGACTGCTCGTTTAAATGAGGCTTTTTAGCCGCATAATACTCTTCCAGAAGACTGGACGTCGGCATAGGCTGCTGTTTATGCATCAGAGCAATGAAATGCCCCTCTCCTTTCAGTTTATGGGGGAACAGTCTGAGGCATCCGGTAAGACCGATTCCTCCGCTGGCTCCTTCAAACTTTGGAAGGGACAAAAGGCCCATATCTGGAAATTCTTCCATAATGTATTTGATAATCCCTTCATCTTCATCCATGGAAAACGTACAGGTGGAATACATCAGATATCCGCCCGGCTTTAACATTTTTACAGCTTCTTTTACAATCTGCTTCTGGATCTTCGCATAATGACTGGGACCTTTTTCCATCCAGTCTTTTACCATATCGTGTTCTTTCCGGAACATTCCCTCTCCGGAACAAGGGGCGTCTACCAGGATTTTATCGAAAAATTCCGGAAAACTCTGGGATAATTTTTCCGGAGTTTCACTGGTTACGCAGAAATTTGAGATTCCAGCCAGCTCCAGGTTTTTCAGTAAGGCCTTTGCTCTGGAATTGCTGATATCATTGGAAATCAAAAGTCCCTGTCCTTTTAATTTTGCGCCAAGCTCTGTACTCTTTCCTCCCGGCGCTGCGCATAGATCCAATACCCGGTCTCCCGGATAGATCGGAAGCGTAGACGCAGGCGTCATGGCGCTTGGCTCCTGAAGGTAATAGAGGCCCGCATAATAATAGGGATCTTTTGCAGGTTTTACCTCGTCGCCATAATAAAATCCATTGGGAATCCACGGGATTTTTTCCATATCCCAGGGAGCCAGCTCTTTTAAATCCTCCGGCGCGATTTTAATGCTGTTTGCCCGAAGACCCTGATAACGTTTGCTGTCAAAACTTTTTATGTAGTTCAGATACTCTTCCTCTCCCAGAAGAGATTTCATGTGCTGCAGATATTCTTCCGGCAGCTGAAATTGTTTTTCCATAGTACCTCTTTTGCATATAGGGTTTACTTGTCACAGGTATTTATTCTATCATATCCCATTTGAAAATGATATGCGCAATATGCATAGTTTTCCTAAAACATTGTCCGGTTTCTTAGGTGTACTTCAAGCGGTACTGCTCCAGATACCGGAGGATCCAGTACGGATTTACGGATAGTTCTTCGTAGTTATCAGTCCGTAAATACAGCCCTACATGAAGATGAACGGGAAAATTTCCAGTGGTTCCTTCTATTTTGGAATATCCGGTATCACCCATAAATCCCAGCAGCGTACCGGCTGAAATTTGGTCGCCTTCCTTCCATTCCTTTGCGTATCCGTAAAGGTGGGCATAATACACATAGAGGCCGCCTGGCGTCCGAATACCAAGCCGCCATCCTCCCTGTTCCAGCCATCCGCATTTTTCTACAACGCCGTCGCTCATACTGACAACGGGATAAAAGCCGGACGGCTGCTTTGTCCCCATAATGTCGCAGCCTTCATGGCCTCTGTCTCCCCCATAGCTTCTGGGCTCCAGCCATCCATCTTCATAACAGACTTCTTCTACTGTATGACTGCCATTTTCTGGAATCGGGAAAAATTTCAAATCAGACAATACGGTTTCATAGGCATTTACCAGCTTTTGGAAAGCCGCAGGTTTCCGGTTCCGGATAGGGCCGCTTTTAGGAGAAATCTCCGTTAGATCCGTCAAATCATAATCGTATTCTACCATCAGCGCCGCAATGGTTTCTGGATCCAAAGACGTTTGTTGGATCATAGTCTCGCCCAGCGCCATCTGGCGGAATTTGCCGGTCTCCCAGGTAGTTCCATCCAGTTGGTAGTAGTCCGGATTATTGACCAGATAATCAGACAGCGTTACCTGAAATGCCGCCAGCATAAGGATCAAAATTAAAACCAGCATATCCCTGCCTCATTCTTTCATATACGTGTATAAACCCATTGTATTCAGGTGTCTATGAAAAAATCAATCCCTATCCTGATGCTGATCCTTCTTCTGGCAAAGCCGGACTGGGCATTTACCGGAGCCAAAAACGGCCTTGTGCTGTGGGGAATGGTGGTTCTTCCGACCCTTATGCCGTTTATGCTTTGTTCTCAGGCAGTCGCAGGCCTTGGGGCGGTTCCACTTTTTATGAAACCCTTCCGGCCTATTTTTAACCATATTCTCCATCTGTCTGATCAGGGGGGATACGTGCTTTTTTCCGGCCTTTTGTGCGGCTATCCCATGGGAGCTAAAACCTGCCGGGATTTTTTGGAAAAAGGATGGATTGAGGAAGCAGAGGCCCGTTTTCTTTTAGCCATCAGCAACCATCCAAGCCCCATGTTTCTTCTGGGCTACGTAATGAACCAGATTGGAACTGTTTCCGGACTGCCTTACAAAGTCCCATCCTGGCAGCTCCTGGTTTCCCTATATCTGCCTATCCTGCCCATCGCTGCTCTTGCAGACCGTATTTACCGGAGAAACAAGGAAGATTTTATGCCGGCCTGCTCTAAAAAACCGGAGGTTTCGCCGGACACCTCTTCCTTTTCTCTGGATGATGCCTTTTTGTCCGGTGCGGAGACTATGGTAAAAATCGGCGGATACATTATGCTGTTTTCCATTCTGTCCCTTTATACGGCAAAGATTCCCTTTTTAAGCCCAGTTGTCCGGTGCGGGTTTTTGGGAACTTTGGAAATCACCACAGGAATTCAGACCATTGCCCATGACATGACCGGCCTTCCAGCTCTGTTGTTTATCACTGCTTCTGCAGCGTTTGGCGGAATTTCCGGTATTTTCCAGACAAAAAGCGTCATTTACGCGAAAAAAAATGCCGGATTGTCCATCCGGCATTATGTACTGTGGAAACTTCTGCATGGAACCGCTTCCCTGATCACTATGGCATTACTGTACGGGAATCCGATTATTTCTTAGAATATTGCTTAGATGCCTTAGTTTTGTCCGCCTTCCGGCTGCTGCTCTTCTTCGGCCGGAGCAGCGATTCCGCCTGCCAGCTCATTGCGGTTGGAAGAAACTACGTCGTAGCTGGACTGCATAGAAGACATAAATGCATCAAAACGTCCTTTGGCTCCTTCCATAGAATGGGTGATAATGGTCTGCAGGCTGCGCAGCATATCGTCTGTGTACTGGATGGCTCCCTGACGGATGTTGTTGGCATCATTGACTGCATTGTCTACAATGGCCTGAGCCTGGATATTGGCCTGCTCTACGACTTCGTTTGCATGGGAGTAAGCTTTCTGCATAATCTCATGTTCATTTACCAATTCGTTGGTCTGGGCGTTTGCCTCCTGAAGCATAGCGTCTGCCTGGGTACGGGCCTGATTTAAAATTGCGTCCTGATTGCTGATGATTTTCTGGTACTGCTTGATCTCATCCGGAATCCGAAGGCGCAGCTCTACTAAAAGCTCTTCTAATTCTTCTTTATTGACAATAATATTGCTGTTTGAAAAAGGCTGGCTCTTACATCCATCAATAAACTCTTCAATTTCATTAATTAACTGTTCGATTCTGCTTACCATAACGATTCTCCTTAACCCTTTTTATCAGGCTTTTGCCTGGGCAAATTTTGCCTTTACTTTATCTGCTATCTGAGGATGAAGGAACATACTGATGTCTCCCCCAAACTCTGCAATTTCTTTTACCACGCTGGAACTTAAATACGAATATTTTAAATTGGTATTTAAAAACAGGGTATCAATATCCGGCGCAATAACCCGGTTGGTCTGGGCCAGCTGAAGCTCATATTCAAAATCTGTAACCGCCCGAAGTCCTCTAACAACCACTGTTGCATTGCAGCTTTTTGCAAAATCAATCAAAAGACCGTCAAAACTGCGGACTTCTACATTTTTCAGGCCGGCTGTTACTTCTTTTAACATATTAACACGTTCTTCTGAGGAAAACAACGGTGTTTTAGACTTATTCTGTAAAACTCCGATAATTACTTTGTCCATAATTTTGGAAGTCCGCTCTATAATATCGTAATGGCCTAAGGTAACCGGATCAAAACTTCCTGGATATACTGCTACTGTCATGCTTTGTTTATCTCCCATTAACCGGCGTCTGATACGCCGTTTTTTCCATAAACATATGTTTATTGGTTTTATATTCTTTATTTTTTAAAAGCCGGTATCCCATCTGGGAAAGCCAGGAAAAATCCGTATCTAAAGAGGCTTCCGCTACAATTAAGGTGTGGCTGTCTGCCAGACTGGAGTCCCTTAGATAGGTTAAGACCTGCTTTTCTAAGTCCATCCGGTAAGGCGGATCCATAAAGATCAGATCGAACGGACGTCCTCTGTGTTCCAGACGTTTTAGAGCGGACAGTACATCCAGCTCCAGTACGCTTGCCTTGTCTTCTAAACGGGTAGTTTTTAAATTGTCCCGGATACAAGTACAAGCCTTCGGACTTTGCTCTACAAAAACAGCTTCGTCCGCGCCCCTGCTTAATGCCTCAATCCCAATGGCTCCGCTTCCGGCGAATAAATCTAAAAAAGAACAGTCCAGAATTTCCGGCTGAAGCATATTAAATAAGGTTTCTTTAATCCGGTCGGTAGTGGGTCTGGTGTCCATTCCTTCTATAGTTTTTAACTGCAGCCGCTTGGCGCTGCCTGCGATTACTCTCATATATTTTATAGTCCTTTCTTACACAAATAACAGTATAATATGATTATTTCAGATAAACAAGTGATTTTATAAGATTTTTTTGTTTTTTGTGTGTTACGGATTCTGTCATAATGCCCTTTGAATATTCTTCTTGAAGCAGATAATACCCGATTTCAGCATCTTTCCGGTAAACGTCTTCTTTTTGTTCAACAGAAATGGTTCCGATTATGTGATCGTTTACAACGATTTTTCGGAACATCCCCGTGTTTCCATCCTGTTCTTTTACCATATTCAGCCACCATTCGGCAGACTCCTCTGTGTATGGATCTGGCAGTCGATCGGACAAATACTTTCTATCTATCGTATTGCACAGCTTTATTAAAGCTTCCTTCTCGTCCAATGTCCATTTCTCTAATTCAACTTTCATAGCTCGTTCTCCTCATTTTACTGCCATTTCAGCTAATCGGGTATCTCCCCAGGGTGTTTTTATCATTGGTTCCCCATCAATAATCCCTGCACGCAGAACCTCAATGATTGCATCTGTATGGAAAAGTTTCATTCCTCCAACCTTAGAACCTTCTATAAATTCCTCATAAGTATCATACTGCTTGTCTTCAAAAACAAAATATATGTTTTCCTTTTTCTCTTCGCTGTCTGGAATGAGCACCGACCCCATTGTATAGATGTTACCCTCTAAATTGAAATCGATCAAACAAAAAGCAACTCCTGCATCATAATCAGCTTTGATAATGGAAAATACGTCTTTTGCCTTAATGAAAAGCGGCTTCTTTTCTGTTTTCTTAAATCCAAACATCGCAAACGCCTCCACAATTTTTAATTATGTATTCAATAATTCCTATAGTTGTTTTGCGGCTATAGGTATCAGCAAAAATACCGCTGGGTATCTTGGCCAGCAGCACCGTCAGGGAAAAAAGAGCAACAAATAAAGACAATGTATTTTAGAACGCAAAAAGATAGCTGTATAGTAGCATGGCATTTTAATTGCTGTCAATCTATAATTTCTAACATCTGGAAGAATGCACAAAACCTTCTAGTTTATTAAATCTGATTCCACATATACTACGGATGTAGCAAAAAACAAACCGCCGATGCAAAACAAATAAAGTCGGTGGAAACCGAATCAAAGGAGGGTTTTATATGTCTACAAACAATTCTTCTAACAAAACTAACGTACCAGAAGCAAAAGAGGCAATGGACAGATTCAAAATGGAAGTTGCAAGCGAACTGGGAGTACCGTTAACCAATGGTTACAACGGCAACTTAACTTCCGCACAGAATGGATCTGTAGGCGGCTATATGGTTAAGAAAATGATTGAGGCTCAGGAGCGTCAGATGGCAGGCAAATAAAATCTGCCTGAATAAGTAATTCCGTCACAAAGATGTGGCAAAATCTCCGGATTTCCAAAAACGTGGTAATCCGGAGATTTTTTCTTTCCACGTATCTGGTATTATGGTATAATAAAAACAACATGACGAAGCGAGAAAATGAAAGATAGGAAGTAAGAGGTACGCTATGGACATTTCATTTAAATGTGAAAATCAAAAATTTAATTATAGAGTATGTGCAGTGATGATTTCAGAGAACAAAATTCTGGCGATGCACGACGAACGTTCCCCATACTTTTACTTACCTGGCGGGAGAGTAACAATGGGAGAAACAGCTGAAAATGCAATCATACGGGAAGTGCAGGAAGAACTCGGCATAACTTCAAGGATTTCCCGTCCATTATGGCTCAATCAGGCATTTTTTACGGAAGACGTGGATAACCTCCGTTACCATGAACTTTGTATTTACTTCTTGATGGACTTCTCAGATACGAATTTATTGGAACATGGCACTGTTTTTACCATGCCAGAAGGCAGGCATACACATACTTTCGAATGGTTAGAATTTGATAGATTAAAAGACGAATACTTTTATCCGTTATTTTTAAAAAAAGAGATTTTTAATCTCCCGAAAGAGATAATTATTCGCACTGAATTTGAGTAACGTATGGTTTTTATTGAATTAATAATAGCCAGAGATTTCTTTTAAGTTGCTATATTTTTTATAAGGATACCTCTCTAAAGGCATACTACATTAAATATACATCTATTACTAATTTGCAATAAAAAAGACTGACACGCTAAAGCGGCACACCCATAAGGAAGTAATTGTATTACCGCAGGGCGGCATAGTCAAAAGGCTATGCCGTTCTGCCTTTTCTTTGCCGTTCAATGGTCTGCTTGTTCTCGTCCTGTTCCAGTTCCCCGATAAAGTTCCAGACAATTTCTATCCGCTGTCTGCGGTGTCCGGTGGACTTGTCCGGCGCATGGACTATGATTTTCTTCACAAACTCATTGACGATAGTAGGTGTTAATTCCCGTATTCCCACATACTTGCGGATAACGGCGGCGAAGCTGTCAAAATCTGTTCTGTCCTGTTCGTAAGTATCAACGGCAGCTTGCTCTACCTTGACAAACTCTGTCAGTTCCTTTTGCTCCGCTTCATACTCTGCGGATAACTTCAAGAATCTTTCGTGGCTGATTGTGCCGTTAATATCGTCCTCGTAAATCCGCTTGAAAATACGGTCAAGTTCGGCAATCCGTTTCCTTGCCTGTTCCAGTTCTTTTTTCTGCCGCTTTACTGCCTTTTCTGTTTCCGTAAATCTCTGTTGATAGACCATGTTTTGGAAGTTCTGTATATCGTCAAAGAACATAGCTGTTACATCAAAAATCCTCTGCCGGACGAACAGCTTTAAGGTTTCTTCTCGGATAAAATGCGCGGAACAAGTACCTGTATTGCTCTTGTAGTTGGAGCAGACATAATGCTCTTGCTTGGGCGCAAAATTGTTTGTCGTGCAAAAGTACAGCTTTTCGCCGCAGTCAGCGCAATAGAGCAAGCCAGAGAATAAACCTTGTTTGCCTGTTTTTGCAGGACGGCGTTTGTTTGCCCGTAATTCCTGTACCCTCTCAAATACTTTTTCCTCAATAATTGCAGGCTGCGTATTGGGAAAGATACGGTAATTTTCCGGCGCGTTCTGCAAACGCTTTTTCAACTTGTGGGATTTGGAATAAGTCTTGAAGTTGACCGTACAGCCCGTATATTCCGGGCGTTCCAAAATCCCCGATATGGATTTGTAATCCCACCGATACAGGTTGTCCGGCATAGCCTTTCCGTCACGCTTTGCGTAGTAGGCTTTGACCGTCAAAACCTTGTCTGCTGTCAGCACCTTTGCAATCTGCATAGGTCCTTTTCCTGCTATGCACAATGTAAAGATACGCTTCACGACCTCAGCGGCTTCCTCGTCCACAATCCATTTCTTCTTGTTGTCAGGGTCTTTCCTGTACCCATAGGGCGGATTTGTGCAAAGATGTTCGCCAGAATTGCCCTTTGCACGCATGACAGCGCGGATTTTTTTGCTTGTATCCCTTGCGTAAAAATCATTGAACAGATTGCGGAAAGGGGTAAACTCGTTGTCGCCTTTGTCGCTGTCCACACCGTCATTGATTGCGATATAGCGAATATCACGCTCGGCAAAAAAGCTCTCGGTATAATAGCCGACTTTCAGATAATCGCGCCCCATACGGGACATATCTTTGACGATAACTGTCTTGACCTTTCCGGCTTCTGCAAGGCTTATCATCTCATTCCAGCCGGGTCTGTCAAACGTAACGCCAGAAACGCCGTCGTCAATGAAAAATGTGAGATTTGGAAATCCGTTGTCTGTTGCGTACTTGAGCAAAATCTTTTTCTGGTTTGCAATGCTGTTGCTCTCCCCGTCAAGCGCGTCCTCTTGACTTAAACGGGCATATAAAGCGGTAATGTTGTCGGGATAAATATTCGTTGTCGTCATGTGTTCATTCCTCCTGTAATGAACGCCCGACAAACAGGTTGCTATCCTCATTATAGCGGACTTTTTCTTTCTTGTCAGTAGGCGTTTTGTCGGATTCCGCTTTTATAAGCCGTTCCATTTTGTCATAGAGCAGTTCAGAACCACCACAGATTGTAGATACTTCATAAATGGTACCGCCGATTTTGTAAGTAACTGTTTCATGCAGCGGATTACCCTTTTTCGGCGTAAAACCGCTGTTTTCAATCTCTCTTTTCCTTTCCATTCTTTTCCTGTCCTTTCGTAGTGTGATAAAAGAAAAGTTTCGTAGCAAGCATAGGAAAAGGGTACCCTTTTCCGAAAATGCTCTGCATTTTGCTTGTTGGGAAGTATCCCAAACCCTCTAATTTTCCTCTCACTACCTACAACACCGGACAGAGCGATTTTGCCGAAGTTTTAAGAGAAAACTTTCAAAATATTTTTCTTATCTCTTACTACGGGAAAGTTTCAAAAATGCCAAATAAATAACCGTTTATGGAAAAAATAATTTCAAGTATCACAACTTAAAATCCTTCTCAAACTTGACACTGTAAAGTTTGGGCTTTATAATATAGACAGTGTAAAGATTGGAGGACTTAGCATGGCACAGAAACGACA
>CAJMQQ010000054.1 GCA_905215625.1 uncultured bacterium | reverse complement strand
ACTGAAAAACAATTTAATCTTTTGCGGAAGAATGGTTGCAAAAGATTACCAGCAGACTATAATAGTAGATGTATTTCAAAAGAAAGCGCTGAATGGCTCCTTCCATTTTACCGGTGCTTACTGGTCTCCGGAAACGCCAAATCTGTATGAGGTGGTTATGACGGCAGGAGAGGAAACGAAAGCTGCAGATCAGGTAAGAACCTATTTTGGAATGAGAAAAGTCGAGGCAAGAAATGGTCAGGTATATTTAAACCATAAGCCTTATTATCAAAAGCTGGTGCTGGATCAGGGATATTGGAAAGACAGCCTGATTACCGCTCCGGATGACAGCGCCTATATAGAAGATATTCAGAAGGCCAAGGCAATGGGATTTAACGGCTGCCGGAAACACGAAAAAGTGGAGGATCCCAGATTCCTTTATTGGGCGGATAAATTGGGATTTCTTGTCTGGGAAGCAATGGCCAGCTTCTGGGTCTATACGCCAAAGGCTGCGTCGGCTTTTATGAAAGAGTGGATTGATGTGATTCACAGGGATTATAATCATCCGTCTATTGTGGTATGGGGGATGTTAAATGAAAGCTGGGGAGTACCTGGGATAAGAATTAATAAAGCCCAGCAGTCCTTTGCAAAATCCTTATATCATCTGGCACACAGCTTAGACAGTACGCGGCTGGTGATTTCCAATGACGGCTGGGAAATGACAGACACAGACATTTGTGCGTTTCATTCCTATCAGCATGGAAAGACAGGCGATACGAGGCAGCAGGAACGGTTTCAAGAATCCTTAAAGTCAGTAGAAACGTTGGGAAAAATAGTAGAAAAACCACTGTTTGCAGACGGAACCAGTTATGAAGGGCAGCCGGTTATGCTGACAGAATTTGGGGGGATTTCCGTTTGTGAAGAAGAAACAGGCGGCTGGGGATATACGGCTGTAAAAAAATCAGAATTTTTAGAAGAATTCCGACGGATAATAGAAGCGATCAGCCAGTCAGAGCGGATTTGCGGATATTGTTATACCCAGCTTGCGGATGTGGAACAGGAGATCAATGGTCTTTTGACCAGAGAGCATCAATATAAATTCGATCCAAAACAGATAAAAGACATTCAGGATCTATGCTAGAAAGGGGACACATTATGAAAGTAGTAGCACACAGGGGGTACAGCGGAAAGTATCCGGAAAACACCATGCTGGCATTTGAAAAGGCAGCGGAAGCCGGATGCGATGAGATTGAGCTGGACGTTCAGCTTACGAAAGACGGGACGGTTGTGGTAATCCACGATGAAACCATTGACCGGGTAACCAACGGCACTGGATTTGTAAGGGATTATACCTGTGAAGAACTGCAGAAATTCCATGCAGGTTCCGTATTTGGCGACAAGTATGGATTCGTCAATATTCCAACCTTTGAAGAATATTGCAGATGGGCGGCAGGACAGCCGATAACCACAAATATCGAACTGAAAACCGGCATTTTTTACTATGAGGGTCTGGAAGCAAAAACCATAGAAATCATCCGGAAATACGGTCTGGAAGAGAACGTCATGTTTTCCTCTTTTAATCCGCTGTCTTTAATCGAGGCAAAAAAGATTGCGCCAAAGATTCCGTGCGGATTTCTAATGGATGCTCCGATTGGAAACGCAGGATACTGCTGCGAAAAGTACGGTTTTGAGTTTTTTCATCCAAGAGGAGCCAAGCTGACCGATGAGGTCGTTGAAAACTGCAGAAATCATAGAGTAGGAATCAATGCATGGACCATTAATGATATGGGGGTATTGGAAAATCTTTATGACTGGAACTGTGCAGGAGCTATTACCAATTACCCGGATGTAGTAAAAGCATGGCTGGAAAGCCGGAAATAAACAAACTTATTGTACTTAAAAAATTGGACGTCATGACGAAAACCATGACGTCCAATTTTAACTGCCAGGAACTTGCTTCGGAAAATCAGCCGGAAATTTCCTTAAAGTCGCAGGATGGTACTGCGACCAGGGAATAATTCGTATGGTAGATAACAAATCCAGGTGCACCGCCGGCTGCCTTGCGGACGTTTTTTCGCTGAATGTAGTCAATTTCTACTTTATCATTGCCGCGGCCCTTGGAATACCAGGCAGCCAGAGCGCCAGCCTCTTCAAACACCCGGTCCGGAAGTTCTTTTCCTTCGGTTTTTACAATGACGTGGGAACCCGGGATTCCCTTGGCATGAAACCACCAGTCGCCGCCATTTGCAAGTTTAAAGGTCAGCTCTTCGTTCTGATAGTTGTTTTTGCCTACGTATATGTGAAAACCGTCGCTGGATAAATAATGGAAGGGGCGGCTGGTGATTTTTGGACGTTTTTCTCCGGCTCTGCGTTTCTTGATATAGCCGTACTCCATTAATTCTTCCTTGATCTGTACCAAATCATTTTCCTCTAATGCAATATCTAAAGCGGCGCTGATGGATTCCAGATGGTCGATTTCTTCTTTTGTCTCCCTTGTCAGGTCGCTTAAAGCTTCAAAAGTCCTCTTTAACTTATTATATTTATCGAAATGTTTCTGGGCATTTTCTCTGGCAGACAACTGGGGATCTAATGGAATCCGTACTTTTTCATTGGTGTAATAATTAATGCACGTAAACTCCTTTTCGCCGCCGGAAAGCTCGTAGCCGTAGGTGTTTAAAAGTTCTCCGTAAATCCGGTATTTTTCCCGCTTTTCCGTATCCTTTAACTGCTTGAGCTGCAAGTCGTATTTTTTATAATTTCGTTCCAAAGCAGTCTGGACAATCCTCCTTAAGTCCGAGGATTTCTGTCGGATTCTGGTAATGGTCTCCCTGGAAGAATAATACGTCCTAAGAACCTGGCTGATAGAATCAAATTTCTGGCTGGAAAACCGCTCGCTGTCAAAACAGGTCAGGGGCAGGGAAGCAAACTCTGTGGGAATGTCGCCGTCATAGACGATATTGGGGAAAAAGTTTCCCTCTGTTACATCTTCCATCATCAGGGTAAGAGTCCGGTACAGATGAACAGTTTCGTCTTCTGTCATATCACCTGCCGCTTTGTCCGGATTGATAGAGGCCAGATGACACAGTTCTTCCGCGATAATGGGACTGATGCCGGTCAGCCGGTTGTACAAGGCCTTTTGTACCGCCATAGGCGCGTGGGTCATCTGGTTAGTAAATTCTTCCAGCGATACGGTAAAGGGATCGGATTTTTCCATTGTATGCGGAATAAAATACATCCGTCCTGGAAGGACTTCCCGGACAGAACTTACCTGGGCAGAAATATGTTTAATGCTGTCTAAAATGGTGCCGTCTTCTTTGCAGAAGATGATGTTGCTGTGCTTTCCCATAATTTCGATTATCAGTTGTTTCCGGCAGACATCGCCCATTTCGTCTAAATGTTCCAGGGCGATTTCGATAATCCGTTCCAGGCCGGGCTGGGACACGGAAATAATGCGGGCGCTGCCGATGTGCTTTCTTAAAAGCATACAAAAATTAGGGGCAGTCATGGGGCTGGGTTTGTTGGTATCGGTCAGATATACCAGAGGAAGACTGGCGCTGGCTGAAACTAAAAGCCGGACGGAAGAACCGTCTTTTTTTATTTGAAATAATAGTTCGTCTTTTTCCGGCTGGGCGATTTTTGCAATGCGTCCTCCCTCAATGGCCTGTTTTAAATCATGGGTCAGATTGGCAACTGTAATTCCGTCAAAAGCCATGATGAAACTCCTTTCTGGATGGGGTCATTCGTTTATTTGCAAGGTATAGTATACCACAACTTCCCGTGGATTGAAATGTTTTGTTGACTTGGAAAAGTCTTTGCCTTATAATGGAACTATCTATGGCAAGAAGGACCATAGTGAAAGAGAGGCTGATGTTATGATAAAAAGCATGACTGGTTTCGGCAGATTTGAAGAGATAACAGACGATTACAAAATATCTGTAGAGATGAAGGCCGTCAACCACCGGTATCTGGATTTAAGTATCAAGATGCCTAAAAAGTTTAACTACTTTGAAGCAGGCATCCGTACCCTGTTAAAGGATTATATCCAGAGGGGAAAGGTGGATGTTTTTATCAGTTATGAGGATTATACAGAGGGACGTCTGTGCTTAAAGTACAACAGCGGACTGGCTGCAGAGTACATGGATGCGTACCGGATGATGGCAGAGCAGTTTGGCCTTCCCAATACGGTAACCGTCAACGATCTGGCCAGATGTCCGGAGGTATTTACCATGGAACAGGCTCCGGATGATGAAGATGAGATGTGGAAGGTTCTTTCCCACGCCATAAGAGAGGCTGCAGAGCGCTTTGTTAATACTCGTACCCTGGAAGGAGAAAATTTAAAGAATGATTTGCTGGGCAAACTGGACTATATGGAAAGCCTGGTATCAGAAGTGGAAGAGCGTTCTCCTCAGGTGATTTCCGAATACCGGACTAAGCTGGAGGACAAAATCCGAGAGCTTTTAGCCAGCGCGGCAATTGATGAAAACCGCATTGCCACAGAAGTAACCATTTTTGCAGACAAGATTTGTGTAGATGAAGAAACCGTTCGTCTGCGCAGCCATATCAGCAATACCAGGAAAGAGCTGACTGAAGGCGGAAGCATCGGACGAAAGCTGGATTTTATTGCCCAGGAGATGAATCGGGAAGCCAATACCATTCTTTCCAAGGCCAATGATCTGGAGATTTCCCAGAGAGCGATTGCATTAAAGACCGAAGTAGAAAAGGTCCGGGAACAGATTCAGAATATTGAATAAGCAGGATAGTTTGATAACAGGAGATTGGATATGAAGGAAAAAGGAGTATTGGTAGTTGTGTCCGGATTTTCCGGAGCAGGCAAGGGAACGCTGATGAAGGCCCTGCTTGAGAAATACGACAACTATGCCCTTTCTATTTCTGCCACTACCAGAAGCCCCAGGCCTGGCGAGACAGATGGAAAAGAATATTTTTTTGTAACAAAAGACCGGTTTGAAGAAATGATCCGTTCGGATGAACTGATTGAATATGCGCGCTACGTGGAAAACTATTATGGGACACCCAAAGCATACGTAGAACAGCAGATGGAAGCTGGAAAAGATGTAATCCTGGAAATTGAGATCCAGGGGGCATTAAAGGTAAAAGAACAGTTTCCAAATGCTCTCCTGCTGTTTGTGATGCCGCCAAGCGCCGCCCAGTTAAAAGAACGTCTCATTGGCAGGGGCACAGAGACGCCGGAAGTTATTGAAAGCCGGTTAAAGCGGGCTGCAGAAGAGTCCGAGGGCATTGAACATTACGATTACATACTGGTAAATGACCAGGTAGAAGACTGTGTGGAGCGTATGCACCAGCTGATTCAGGATCATCACAGCCGTACCTGCAACCAGACAGATTTTATTAAACAGATGCGTGCAGAACTGCACCAGATGAATAAAGATTAAAACAGAGAGGAGATTTTGATATGTTACATCCATCTTATTCGGATTTAATTAATGCAGTAAACAGTGAGGTAGAGCCAGGAGAACAGCCGGTCGTACAGAGCCGTTATTCCATCGTCATTGCATCCGCAAAGCGTGCAAGACAGATTATTGACGGAGCAGAGCCGCTGGTTCCGGGCGCAGGCAAGAAACCTCTCTCTGTTGCCATTGAAGAATTATATAAGACCAAAGTTAAAATTCTTGGAGAAGATGAAGTTCCGGAAGAGGAAAATCAGTAATTCCGGTTGGGACTTTGAGAAAAATGGAGCGGGAAGACTTTTATTCATGGAAAACTTCAGAAAGTCTGTCGCTCCATTTTCCGCATAAAAATAAAAAGAAAACGAGGTGCGTTCAGCTATATGAAACTACTGTGTATTTCGCTGGGATGTGATAAAAACCTGGTGGATACGGAAAAAATGTTGGGACTGTTCCGGCAGAACGGCTGGGAATTTACTGATGATGAAGCAGAAGCAGATGCGGTGTTAGTCAATACCTGCTGCTTTATCGGAGATGCCAAAGAAGAAAGCGTCAATACGATTCTGGAGATGGCAGAATTGAAAAAAGAAGGCAATGTGAAAGCGCTGTTGGTTACCGGCTGCATGGCAGAACGGTATAAGCAGGAGATTTTAGATGAGATTCCGGAAGTAGACGCTATTGTGGGCACATCCTCTTATGATGAAATCATCGACGTATTAAACGGCGTATTTAAGGGGCAGGGACCGGTTTCCTGCTTTGAAGACTTAGACAGGCTTCCAAAAAGCAAAGGACGGGTCGTTACGACTGGCGGCTATTATGGATTTTTAAAGATTGCGGAAGGCTGCGACAAGCGCTGCACCTACTGCATTATCCCAAGCCTTCGGGGGCCATACCGCAGTTACCCTATGGAAGATCTGGTAGAAGAAGCCAAAGCGCTGGCGGAAGGCGGCGTAAAAGAACTGATTGTCGTTGCCCAGGAGACGACTCTTTACGGTGTAGATTTATATGGGAAAAAGATGCTTCCAGAGCTGCTGCGGCGTCTGACAGAAGTTTCCGGCATTCAGTGGATCCGGATTCAGTATTGTTATCCGGAGGAAATTACCGACGAGTTGATTGAGGTAATCAAAACCGAAGAAAAGATCTGCCATTATCTGGACATCCCTATCCAGCACGCCAGCGACAGGATTTTAAAGAGAATGAACCGCCGTACCAATCAGGCCCAGCTGAAGGAAATGATTGCAAAGCTCCGTACAGAGATTCCAGACATTGTCCTCCGGACTACGCTGATTTCCGGCTTTCCGGGAGAGACTGAAGAAGACCACCAGCTCCTGATGGAGTTTGTAGATGAAATGGAATTTGAGCGTTTAGGTGTGTTTGCTTATTCGGCAGAAGAAGATACGCCGGCTTATTCTTTTGAAAACCAGGTTCCCCAGGAAGTAAAGGAAGAGCGCAGAGACGAGATAATGGAGCTGCAGCAGGAGATTGCTTTTGAACATTCTGAAGAAATGGTAGGTCGTATTTTAGACGTACTGATAGAAGGAAAGGTAGCCGATGAACCTGCTTATGTAGGACGTACCTATATGGATGCTCCTGGAGTAGACGGATTGATTTTTGTTAATAGCGGCGAACTTTTTATGTCCGGCGATTTCGTACGGGTAAAAGTAGTAGGAGCCAGTGAATATGATTTGATAGGAGAGGTGTACGATGAATTTGCCAAATAAACTGACGGTTCTTCGGGTCATTTTAATTCCATTTTTTGTAGTGGCGCTGATGGCTCAGGGCGGAACCAACGAAACCTTGCGGATTGCAGCGGCTGTTATCTTTATCGTGGCCAGTCTGACCGATTTGTTAGACGGCAAGATTGCCAGAAAATACAACCTGGTAACCAATTTTGGAAAGTTTATGGATCCTCTGGCAGACAAACTGCTGGTGTGTTCCGCGCTGATCTGCTTTATTGAGCTGGGACAGGTCCCGGCATGGATGGTTATTATCATTATCAGCAGAGAGTTTATCATCAGCGGCTTCCGTCTGGTGGCTTCTGACAACGGTGTAGTCATTGCCGCAAGCTATTGGGGAAAGTTTAAAACTACATTTCAGATGATTGCCATTGTGCTGCTGATTTTCAACATTCCCGCGCTTTCCGTGGTAACCCAGATTTTCCTGTGGATTGCCCTGATTTTAACCGTAGTGTCGCTGGTTGACTATCTGGTGAAAAACCACAAGGTACTGACAGAAGGGAGTATTTAATCCATGGTAACTGAGCTGATTTCCGTAGGAACGGAATTATTATTAGGAAATATTGTCAATACCAATGCCCAGTATCTGGCTGAAAAGTGCGCGCTTCTAGGGCTGACGATGTATTACCAGTCAACGGTAGGAGATAACAGGGAACGGCTGGCAGAGACAATTAAAACAGCGTTAAACCGTTCGGATGTCATTATTTTAACGGGAGGTCTTGGTCCTACTGAAGATGATCTGACAAAAGAAGTCTGTGCAGAAGTTATGGGCTTTGAATTAAAAGAAGATGCCCATACCAGAAAACGGATTGAGCAGCATTTAAAAAACAGCATTTATTCTGAGATTCCAGACAATAACTGGAAACAGGCCATTGTGCCGGTGGGAGCCATTGTTCTGGATAATGACAATGGTACGGCTCCGGGGCTGATTCTGGAAAAAGGAGAAAAGACTGCCATTCTTCTTCCAGGGCCTCCAGGGGAATTAAAGCCTCTTTTCGAGAAGCAGGCAGTTCCTTATCTGAAAAAGAGACAGCCGGAGACAATTGTTTCCCAGATGATTAAGATCTGCGGATACGGGGAAAGCCAGGTAGAAGATAAGCTGCTGGATTTAATTGACCGTCAGACCAATCCGACCATTGCAACCTATGCCAAAACCGGTGAGGTTCATCTTAGGATTACGGCCAGCGCCAAAAATGAAGACGAGGCAAAAAAACTGCTAAAGCCAGTTGTAAAAGAAGTCAAAAAACGGTTTGAGGACAGCGTTTACTCGGTAAAAGAAAAGGAAACCCTGGAAGCAGCGGTTGTCCATCTCCTGGAAAAATACGAACTGACGGTATCGACGGCAGAGTCCTGCACAGGCGGCCTTCTGGCAGGCCGGATTGTTAATGTGCCAGGAGTATCCGAGGTATTTAAGCAGGGATTCATAACTTATTCGAATAAAGCAAAGAGAAGATTGTTAGACGTAAGCAAAGCTACGCTGAAAAAATACGGGGCTGTCAGCGAACAGACGGCAAAGGAAATGGCAGCCGGAGGCGCGTTTGCAGCAGACTCTGATACCTGTATTGCAATTACCGGCATTGCAGGACCCGATGGAGGAAGTGAAGAAAAGCCGGTGGGCTTGGTTTACATCGCCTGCTATGTAAAAGATAAAGTAACCGTAGAGTGCTGCCACTTTAAAGGAAGCAGGGAAAAAATCAGAGAACAGGCGGTTACACGGGGATTAAATCTTCTGCGGCTGTCCATCCTTCAGAATTACCGCAAGGATAAAGAAAAAGACTAAAACTAGGAGGACGTCATGGAACAACGGACGATGAAAAAATGTCTGACAACAGCGCATCATTATTCCTATACCAGATTGGCGCTGAATTATTATATGTATTTTGAAGAATGGGCAGATGAAAAAAGCAGGACTTCCTGGGAAGAAGAGTTTTTCTCTGAATTCCAGCAGGTTATGGGCGCTGTTCTTTCCGGCAGAACCGATCTGGCTCGTCTGGAAGCATTGAGACAGAAGGCCATGCAGAAAATGGAAGTCCTGACTGCCTATACGGATTGTTTCCAGGTGTATGAACACGTATTAAACCGTCTGGAACTTCACTATGTTCCTATGGAAGAAAAACCTTCTCTTCCTGAAGATGAAGAACTGGCAAATGAAATTTTACGCTTTTTAACTTCTTCCAGAGACTCCGCCCTGATGAACGAGCGGATTCAGATGGTAATGGAACAGCTTCCAATCCGGTTTACGAAGAGCAAATTTTTCTCAATGGTTCAGGATGCCCTGTCCATTTACCAGGGTTCCCAAAAAAGCAGCTTAGACGCGATTCTTTATGTGCTTCGTACGGAGTCTATGGTTCAGCTTCCGGAAAATATGAAAGAGGGACATGAAACCCTATATGACCTGCTTACCCTTCTTTCTGGGGCAGATTATAAAAATTTGCCGCAGGAAGACTTTAACCGCCTTGCAGACGGACTTCAGATTGCCAGCCAGCAGATACTGGATCTTTCCGGCTTGCTGATGATGGAGATGGATTTAATCAACGATCTTTATGTCATCCATCTGACAGACATGGGAGCGGTAATGGATGCAGCAGAAAAGAAGAATCTCCAGACCCTTCTTCAGGTTCTCTGGGATAAAATGCAGCAGGGCGATACTTCGATTCCAGAAGAGGAAGTAGAAGAGATGCTGATGCAGCTGGAGGGAAAACAGGAGCGCTATTATGAGAGATGGCTTCGCTATGAGATTCCAGAGCGTCAGGATGACAGAACGAAGGAAGAACCGGAAGAAACAGAACTTTGGGACAATCTGAAAAAGGTACAGCTTCTTCTCTCAGGCAGTTCTTTTGTAGAACTGGATTCTGTTTTAGAAGATCAGCAGGAAGTAACCAAAGAACTGTTAGAGAGGGAACTTCATAAATTTTTTGGAGAGCTGGAAAACTTATGGAAGGGAATGCCGAAAGCAGTTGTACGGGCTACGATGGCAAGAATGCTGTCTAACCTTCCTATATGTTTTAACTCCGTTCCAGAGCTGGAACTTTATGTAAAGAGCAGTCTGGCCAGTTGTACGGATATGGATGAAAAGACCATTTCCATGGAACTTATCCGGACGATTATGGTAGATGAGAATGAGATGGTATAAACCGTTATATATGGGGGAGCAGGCGGCAAAAAAGCGGTTTTCCCTAATTCAGGGTCTGCGGAAAAAAAGGCCGTGTATTGGAGCTTATGTGATTACGCCTGCTTCAGGCGGCAATAATATTCTTGATATTTATCCGGCTGCTGAGCTTTTGCTTCCCTATTACAGAGAAAAGGATTTTCTGATTATGGGAATTGCCTTGGGCTATGACGAGGCCACTGAGGTCGCAGCCAGGATAGTGGCAGATTTATACCGCAGAACAGGCGGTTTTTGTTTAAATGAATTATTAGGGGATGAGGCTCCATGATAAGCGCAGTCCTTTGGCTTTTAAAAATCATAGGAATCATTTTACTGGTTTTGTTTGCCCTGCTTTTGCTGGCAGTACTGTCGATGCTGTTTTCGGCTGTCTGCTATCAGGCTGAAGGGTCGTATCTCGAGAACACACTCAAAGCAAAAGGGAAAGTTTCCTGGCTGTTTCATATCCTAACGGTCCGGTTTTCTTTTGAAAAAACGGCCCATGCGGATGTCCGGATCTTCGGTATTCCAGTCTGGAGTACCGATAAAAAGGGCGCAGAGAAACAAAATGAAAAGCAGCCAGACATGGAGAAACAACCGGATGCCTTCGAACCGGAGGAAGAAGAGTTTCTTAGCATACAAGAACTGGAGACAGAGCCTGTAGACCGGGATACAGCCATACCGGAATTATCCGGATCGGAAGATTTCAAGGAAGAATCATCTCCATCGGGACAGAAGCAGCAGGAACCGGACGATTCCGTTCTGGAAACCTGGTTTGGCCGTCTGTCAGAAAAAGCCAGAAGCCTTTTCCAGAGTGGAAAGCAGATGGCAGCAGAAGGAAAACGGCGTTTTAGGCAGGCTGCGGCACAGAAAGAAAAGATCGAATCTTGGATTGAGGATGCGTCAAACAAAGAGTCTGTGAAACTGATTTTTCGCCAGCTTGGAAAAATTATCCGTCATCTGCTTCCAAGGAAGGGACATGGTACGGTAACATTCGGATTTGGGGAAGATCCTTATCTGACCGGAAAAGTTTTGACGGCGATTGCTCCGTTTTATCCTTTATATGGAGAATATCTGGAAATATATCCGGATTTTGAACACCAGATTTTTGAAGCAGAGGGTATAGGAAAAGGCCATATCCGGATTGGAGTAATCATTGGGTATGCTGTAAGGCTGCTGTTTGATAAAAATATTCGCAAAAACATCCGCGCCTTTATGAGGCGATGAAGTAGAGGAGGTATCTGCAATGGCAGAGAAACATTTTTCAGAAGCAATAGACGCATTATTTAAAGGAATGGATCAGTTTGTCTCTACAAAAACCGTAGTTGGGGACGCAGTAAAGATTGGCGATACCATTATCCTCCCTTTGGTGGATGTAACCTGCGGTATGGCAGCCGGATCCTTTCAGAAACAGGCAAAAGAAAGCGGCGGAGGCGGAATGAATGCCAAAATAACCCCAAGCGCTATTTTAATTATCCAGAATGGCGTGACCAAGCTGGTAAATGTGAAAAACCAGGACGCCATGAGTAAGGTCATTGATATGGTGCCGGATTTTGTTAACCGGTTTATGGGAGGAAAGACGTTTGACGAAGAAATTGCTCCTGAAGCAGTAGAAGCTGCGGAAAAGATGGCAAAAGACGTAACTGCATAGAACTGGACCCGTATGCATAGGATGCTTTATAGAGATTGAAACGGAGGGTTCTATGAAGCGGGTCTGCGGATTGATGCTGTTTTGCTTCGGCGCCGGAATGACGGTAATGCTGTTTATACCGGAAACCTTCGGGACACTGGTCTTTATTATCGGGTGCCTGGTAATAGGATATAATTTATTTTGCTGTTAATCATAAGGGAAAGGATACAAACTTTCCCTGTTTTTACAAAAAGAGGAGAAACTTTTATGTCTGGACGAATTGATTTATTACCCCAAACGGGAACTTATTATAAAGCCAATCTGCATTGCCATACTACTCTTTCGGATGGACGGCTTACGCCAGAAGAGATAAAAAAAGCCTACCAGGGACAGGGATATTCTGTCGTTGCCTATACGGATCACCGTAATTACCAGTGGCACAAAGAACTGACAGATGATAAGTTTCTGGCATTAGCGGCGATGGAAGTGGATATTAATGAACATTACAAAGTCCCTGGCGACTTTTCCAGAGTAAAAACCTACCACATCAATTTGTATGACAGCCAGCCGGAAACTTTTCAGGAAGAAAAGAGGGGCGGTCTGCTTCCAGAAAGACGTTACAATGATACCGATTATATCAACGAATATATCGACAAAATGAAAGGCTATGGATTCTTTGCCTGCTATAACCATCCTTATTGGTCTTTACAAAATTACGACGATTATAAAAATTTACGCGGACTTTGGGGGATGGAAATCTACAATCATGGCTGCGAACAGGAAGGTCTATACGGCTATCATTCTCAAAGCTACAGCGAGATGCTTCGGCTGGGCAATCGTCTGTTCTGCGTTGCTGCAGATGATAACCACAACGCGTTCCCATTTGATCATCCACTCTGTGATTCCTTTGGCGGATTTACTATGATTCATGCAAACGAGCTGAACTATGAGGCGATTGTGTCTGCTTTATTAAAGGGAGAATTTTACAGCTCTATGGGACCGGAAATAAAAGAACTGTATGTGGAAGATGGAAAGCTGTTTATTAAAACCAGCCCGGTAGAAAAGATTTATGTGGCCACAGAGGGGAGAGCCTGTTACCGGACAGCCGCTGCTTCAGGGGAAACCATTACGGAAGCCTGTTTTGAACTGACCGGAAAGGAAGGCTATATCCGGGTCGATTGTCGGGATAAAAGAGGACTTCATGCCAATTCCAATGTATACGAAATGAATGGAAAAATACCGTATCTGCGTCCGTATGATATGATACGCAAGTAAGACCTTTAGAAATATATAGAATAGAATCGAAAAAACCCCTGGTCATATGACCAGGGGATTAAAATCTTATTAAGCTCTTTCAACTAATCCGGAGCGTAAGCAGGAAGTACATACGTACATCTTCTGAGCACCGCCGTTAACTTTTACCTTAACAGATTTTACGTTTGCTTTCCACATCTTGTTAGAACGTCTATGGGAATGGCTCACTGCGTTACCAAAGTGAGCAGCTTTCTCGCAAATTGCACATTTTGCCATGATTTGCACCTCCTTAAAAGCTACTTGGATTTACTGTACAAATAAACTTACGTAAATCCACAACATCTGTATGATACCAGAAAGTATAAAATTTTGCAAGCGAATTTTAAAAATTTATTTCTTTTTTCCAGAAAATAGTGTATACTGAACAATATCAAGAGATTGGAGGCAAGTCTATGAAAGGACGAATCAATAATAAACTGGGCGAAATCCAGATTAACCCTGATGTTATTGCGTTATATGCAGGAACTACGGCAGTAGAGTGTTTTGGCATTGTAGGTATGGCTGCTGTCAGTATGAAAGATGGTCTGGTAAAACTTCTCAAGAGAGAGAGTCTGACCCATGGAATCAATGTTGAGATTCAGGACAATCATATTTCCATCGACTTCCATGTTATCGTTGCTTATGGAGTTAGCATTTCTGCAGTTTCTGACAACCTGATTGAAAATGTCAAATATAAGGTAGAAGAATTCACCGGTATGAACGTAGACAAGATTAACATCTACGTAGAAGGTGTAAGAGTGATTGATTAGGAGGAAAGGAACTCGTGGGTATGAATACAGTAGACGCTAAGCTGTTAAAGCAGGCATTCTTAGCAGGAGCAAAAAACTTAGAAGCAAAAAAAGAATGGATTAACGAATTAAACGTATTCCCTGTACCAGACGGGGATACGGGTACCAATATGACCATGACCATTATGGCCGCAGCCAGAGAAGTGGCAGCCATTGAAGAGCCGACTATGGAAAATCTGGCAAAGGCCATTTCTTCCGGCTCTCTAAGAGGCGCACGAGGCAACTCCGGCGTCATTTTATCCCAGCTGTTCCGCGGATTTACCAAGGAGATAAAAAAAGCGGACGTTATTACCACTACCATTTTGGCCAACGCCTTTGTCCGGGCAACCGAGACAGCTTACAAGGCAGTTATGAAGCCAAAGGAAGGTACGATTCTGACCGTTGCCAAGGGAATGTCTGACAAGGCAGTAGAGCTGGTGAGCCAGACCGAAGACGTAGTAGAATTAGTTTCCCAGGTCATTGAATACGGCGATTATGTATTAAGCCAGACACCGGAGATGCTGCCGGTATTAAAGCAGGCAGGAGTTGTGGATTCCGGCGGACAGGGCCTGATGCAGGTTATGAAGGGCGCTTTAGACGGTCTTCTTGGAAAAGAACTGGATTTAAGCGTAGAAGGAGCAGGAACTGGAGCGCAGACTTCTGCAAAACCGGTTACTGGAGCATCTTCTACAGAAGAGTTTGACATCAAATACGGATACTGTACCGAATTTATTATCAATGCAGCCAAAGAATTTACCGAAGACGAAGAGCAGTCCTTCAAGGGTTATCTGGAATCCATTGGTGATTCCATTGTAGTGGTTGCAGATGAAGACGTGGTAAAGGTTCACGTCCATACCAACCATCCAGGTCTGGCATTTGAAAAGGCTCTGACCTACGGTTCCCTGTCCAGGATGAAAGTAGACAATATGCGGGAAGAGCATGAAGAGCGTCTGATTCAGAATGCAGAGAAAGCTGCCGCTGAACAGAAGGCCGCAGAAGAAGCCAAAAAAGCAGACGAGCCTAGAAAGCCATACGGATTTATTGCTGTTTCCATCGGAGACGGCCTGGGAGAAATTTTCAGAGGAATTGGCGCAGACTACCTGATTGAGGGCGGTCAGACCATGAACCCAAGTACCGAGGATATGTTAAACGCCATTGACAAGGTCAATGCAGATACGATCTTCATTCTTCCCAATAATAAAAACATTATCCTGGCAGCTGAGCAGGCAAAGCAGCTGACTGAAGATAAGAAGATTATTGTCGTTCCAAGTAAGACCGTTCCCCAGGGAATTACAGCCTTAATTAACTTTATGCCGGATTTATCTCCGGAAGAAAACCTGGAAGTTATGACCCAGGAAATGCAGCGGGTAAAGACCGGCCAGGTTACTTATGCAGTCCGTACTACTTGTATTGACGGAATGGACATTACGGAAGGCGATATTATGGGCATCGGCGACAAGGGAATGCTGGCAGTAGGAAAATCTATCGATGCAACTACTCTGGATATGCTGCAGGAAATGTTGGATGAAGAGTCTGAGCTGATTACTATCTATTATGGAAGTGATGTGACAGAAAAAGACGCTTCCCAGCTGTTAAGACAGGCGCAAGACAGATTCCCTGGATATGAAATTGAACTTCAGCCAGGCGGACAGCCCATTTACTATTACTTAATTTCAGTAGAATAGACAAAACCAGTAACAAAAAAGGGATGCTGTAAATGACAGAGATTTGCGGCGCCCTTTTTAAAATCCATACACAAATGCTTACGATAGGAGACAGAAACAATGGACGCTATGCCGATTGAATCTCTAAAAGGGATTGGAGAAAAAACCGGAAAGCTGTTTCGCAAGCTGGGAGTAGAGACCTCGGAAGATTTACTTTCTTATTATCCCAGGGCCTATGACGCCTACAAAGAGCCTCTTCCAATAGGTCAGCTAAAGGAAGGAGAAATCGGGGCAGTAGACGGACTTCTTACAAAGACGGCGGATCTCATCCGGTTAAACCGTCTTCAGATGGTTTCCGTCACCCTTAGGGATCTGACAGGGACAATCCAGATTTGCTGGTATAATATGCCCTATATGCGAGCCAATTTAAAGGCGGGAAACCACTGGGTATTCCGTGGAAAAGTGGTCAGAAAGCGGGGACGGCTGATTATGGAGCAGCCGGAGCTGTTTTCACCAGAAGACTATGAGGCAAAGGTGAACTCCATGCATCCTGTCTACGGCCAGACCAGGGGACTAGGCAACAAAGCCATTGTCAAGGCGGTTATCCAGGCGCTGACGCTGCGGCAGATGGAAAAAGAATATCTGCCAGCGGATATCCGCAAAAAATACCAGTTGGCAGAGTATAATTTTGCTGTGGAACACATCCATTTTCCATCGGATGAGACCGAGCTGTTATTTGCCAGAAAACGGCTGGTTTTCGATGAATTTTTTATGTTTATCCTTACCGTTCGGAGACTTCGGGAATCCCGGTTTGACAAGCCAAGTCCTTATCCTATTACCCTGGCAAAGGAAGTCGGACAGTTAAAGGAAGCGCTTCCTTATTCCCTGACTGGTGCCCAGGAAAAAGCGCTGCAGGAGATCGAAGCGGATTTGTCCGGAGGAAAGGTGATGAATCGGCTGATCCAGGGAGACGTCGGATCCGGAAAGACCATTCTGGCAGTTCTGGCGCTGCTTCACGTAGCCTGCAATGGATTTCAGGGGGCGTTAATGGCACCGACGGAAGTGTTGGCAAAGCAGCACTATGAGGGAATCTGCCAGATGTTTGAGCAGTACCATATCAAGAAAACGCCGATTCTGGTCACTGGTTCCATGACGGCAAAGGAAAAGCGGCTGGCTTATGAAAAAATCAGGAACCACGAGGCAGATATTATCATTGGAACCCACGCCTTAATCCAGGAAAAGGTAATTTACGATAACCTGGCTCTGGTCATTACCGATGAACAGCACCGGTTTGGGGTAGGCCAGAGAGAGGCCCTTGGAAGCAAAGGAGAGACGCCGCATATTATGGTTATGAGCGCCACGCCGATTCCCAGAACCCTGGCCATTATTCTGTACGGAGATCTGGATATTTCAGTGATTGATGAACTTCCGGCAGAGCGCCTTCCCATTAAAAACTGTGTGGTAGGAAAAAGTTACCGGCCAAAGGCTTATGACTTTATTGCCAGACAGTGCGCTATGGGACATCAGGCTTACGTGATCTGCCCGATGGTGGAAGAAAGCGAGATGATTGAAGCAGAAAACGTCCTGGATTATACCAAGATTTTACGAAACGAACTCCCAGAGTCTGTCAGGGTTGAATATCTTCATGGCAAAATGAAGGCAAAAGAGAAAAATAAGCTGATGGAATCCTTTGCGGCAGGC
>CAJMQQ010000053.1 GCA_905215625.1 uncultured bacterium | reverse complement strand
TTACCCAAGAGAGTCCTTACCAGAGCGGTAGGGGCTTTTCTTTTGGCAGATTTTGAGGTATGATGGAAGAAAAAAAGGAGGGTTATCAATGGCAACAGGAGCGGAATCATTTTATACTACATCTGGACCGTCGAGTGATGTGTTTTGGACCATTGTTTCAGGTGTTCTAGTGTTTATTATAGGACAGATTTTTCTTGAAACTGTATTAAAACCTAAAATGGAATATGAAGAGTTAAGAGCAAAAATTGCCAGCAATTTAATTTTGTATGCTAATTTATATACCGACCCTATGATAGAAGAGGATTCTATAAGAATGCCTGACATAAAGAAGGAATATGATGCTGCATCGAACGAATTAAGAAAATTGGCATCAGAATTCGTAGGATTTAGAACAAAAAAATTCAGAATAATATGTTCGACAAATGATGACACAATGTTTAAAGTAGCGAGTGAGTTAATTGGTCTGTCAAATGGTTTTTTCACAACTGAAAAAGGAAAGGATAAAACCATTGAACAAAATTCTGACAGGGCAAAAAATATAAAAGAATATTTAGGAATATCATAAATGGGCAAATAGAGGGGGAAGTAGTATGGCCAGAGCGCCAGATGAAAGAATAAAACAGGCAAAGGCCATGTACCTAAAAGGCAAGAAATTGGTTGAGATTGCAAGTCAACTAAATCTGCCGGAAGGAACGGTCCGCCGTTGGAAGTGTACACATAAATGGGATAACGAACGTTCGGATAAAAATAGCGAGCGTTCGCAAAAGATACAAAATCAAAAAGAAAAAAACATAAAAGCGGTTGCAAAAGCGGTTAATCAGGTGGTAAATAATCCTGATTTAACCGATAAGCAGCGGCTTTTTTGCGTTCTGTATATTCGCAGCTTTAATGCTACGAAGGCCTATCAAAAAGCCTATGGATGCAGCTACGAAACAGCTGTAACCAATGGTCCGGCATTACTCGGAAACACTCGGATTCGAGAAGAGATTTTACGTTTAAAGCAAAACCGCCTGAACAGGGAAATGCTGGATGAACATGACATTTTTCAGAAGTATATGGATATTGCTTTTGCGGATATTACAGACTTTGTGGAGTTTGGTAGGGAAAAGGTTCCGGTAATGGGAGCATTTGGGCCGATAGAGGTAAAAGATCCAAGCACAGGCGAAAAGGTACCACTGATGCAGGAGATTAACACGATTCGTTTTCGGGAGTCATCAGAGGTGGACGGCTCCCTGATTTCTGAAGTGAAGCAAGGAAAAAATGGAGCTAGCGTAAAGCTGGCAGACCGTATGAAGGCTCTGGAGTGGCTGGCAAGTCATATGGAACTTGCAACGGAAGAAGAGAGGGCTAGAATTGAGCAGATACGTGCTAATACAGACAGGCTCAAACGAGATACAGCTCCTAATGAAGAGGATGGTGTGGAGATTATCAATGACGCAGACGAAGAAGAAACAGGTCAGAATCAGCGAGATTGTGATTCCGAAGTACCGGAAGATTTTTAACAACAAAACAGTGAAACATATCATCCTGACATCAGGACGTGCCGGAACCAAGTCTAGTTTTGCAGCAATCAGGGCAGATTATCAGTTAGTATCCGATCAGCATGGCTCTGTTGTGGTACTGCGTAAGCATCACAACAAGCTGCGCAAGACGGTATACAAGGAGATGCTTAGGGGAATCAACCGGTTAGAAATTCCGAAAAGATGTTTCAAAATCGGAAAATCCCCGATGGAGATTACATACAAGAAATATGGCACAACCATGTATTTTGCCGGCTCTGATGGTATTGACGATACGAAAGGCATTATTGACGAGGATAAGCCGATAAAGCTGGTTATTCTGGACGAGCTGACGGAATTTTTTGATGATGGAGAGGGAGAAGACGAACTTGCCAACATAGAAGCTACTTTCGTTAGGGGAAATAAGGGCGGATTCCAGATGATCTACCTTTACAACCCGCCCAAAAATCCAAATGCGCCAATTAACAAGTGGTGCAGGAAGATGGAACAGAGAGCGGATTGCATCCACATCCATACGGATTATCGGGATGTTCCAGAGGATTGGCTTGGCCAGGATTTAATCCAATCAGCAGAAGCCATGATGCAGGCGGATGAGAGGATGTACCGCTGGGTATGGCTTGGACAATGCATCGGTGTGGATGAGGCTATCTACTATATGTTTTCAGACCGGCACAAGGAACTGCCTGATAAATCGCACTATCAGATTATTGGAATTGGCGGCGACTATGGACAACAAAACGCCACGACCTTCCAGGCTGCCGGTCTGGATGAGTATGAACACAAGCTGACAGGCCTTGCAGAGTATTATCACTCTGGAAGAGAGACAGGCCGGCAGAAAAGCCCATCGGAATATGCAAAGGACTTTATTGAGTTTACGGATATGCTGCATGAAATATACTCATGCAGTTATTTTTATCTGTTTTTAGACCCCTCTGCCAAGGGTCTGATGGAGGAAATCAAACGAGCCAGCAGGAACTGCAGTTATAAGATTTTACTGAGGGAAGCGGAAAATGATGTGGCACTGGGTATCAGCCGAGTACAGAAGCTTCTGGCCTTTGACATGATGACGGTTTCCCCGAAGCAGGTTCATGCGATAGACGAATTCGGAACTTATGAATACGATAAAGATTCTATTGAGCGGGGAAAGGAGGTTCCCGTGAAGGTAAATGACCACTGTATGGATGGAATCCGCTATATGGTTATGGGGTTTTGGAAAAAGCTGAAACCTTATCTTCCAGCCGAGGAATATGAGGGTGCTATAGAAAAAAAATCCACTGGACAGGGAGGATGAGAACGACGAATATCTTTGAGTATTTTAGAAAAAAAGAAATCGATACAATAGATGCGTCATTTTATCGAAAGATTGATGAATGGAAAAGCTGGTATCAGGGAAATGTAAGAAGATTTCATTCGTTTCGGATATATGGCGGCAGGGGAACCTGGAAAAAGTGCCGGCGGCTTAGTCTGGGAATGGCTAAGAAGCTATGCGAAGATATGGCAGATCTTCTGCTGAATGAACGGGTCAAAATCACGATTGCGGATTCTGCAACAGATGCTTTTGTGAAAGAAGTATTCAAACAGAATAACTTTTTCACGCTTGGAAACGAATACCAGGAACGCAAGGCAGCCACTGGAACGGTTGCTTACGTGCCATACCTGGAAAATACTGAGATAGATGAGAAAGGGAATATCAGAGGCGGAAAGATAAAGATTAACTATCTGGAAGCGCCAAATATCTTTCCGCTTTCCTGGGAAAATGGTCGGATTCTGGAATGCGCTTTCCTGTTTTTAAAGACCTGCAAACGTAAGAAATATGCTCAAATCCAGTTCCATCGGATTGAGGGTGACCAGTATGTGATTGAAAACACAGTGGTGGAATGTACATCCGGAGCGACAGGACAGGAACTTGCAAAGGAAAAATGGGCAGAGCTTCCGGTTTTTCGAAATCTGGCGCAGAGAATTGAGACGGGTTCACTGGAACCGCAGTTCGTAATCGACAAGCTAAATCTTGTAAACAATGCAGATGGAGATGATACGAACCCTATGGGAGTGGCGCTGTTCGCCAATTCGGTAGATACCCTTCAGAAAATAGATATGGAATATGATTCCTATTCGAATGAGTTTGATTTGGGGCGTAAGCGTATTTTTGTTGCTCCGGAGATGATGGAAGATAAAGACGGCTCTTTAACCTTTGATACAAATGATACCGTATTCTATCGTCTTCCGGAAGATTACTTTCAAAACAGCAAGGAAGCAATTAAAGAAGTCAACATGGATCTTCGGATTGAAGAGCACAGCAAGGCCATTAATGACGACTTAAATTATCTGTCCATGAAATGTGGCTTTGGAACACAGCGCTATAGGTTCGATAATGGAAACATCCAGACTGCTACCCAGGTTATCAGCGAAAACTCGGATATGTACCGGACCCTCCAAAAGCATGAAATTGTATTGGATGAAGTAATTCGCAATCTGATACACGTCATTATCCGACTCGGAATTGCTACAATGGTTCCTGGACTGAAAATAGATACAGAGATTACGATTGATTTCGACGATTCTGTTATCGAGGATAAGCAGGCAGAACGTCAGTCTGACCGACAGGACGTTGCAATGGGAGTGATGGGACTTGCTGAATATCGTGCAAAATGGTATGGGGAGACAGAAGAACAGGCAGCAGGCCGGATTCCGGAGCAGACAGGAGTGATACCATAGGATGAACCGCTCTTATGAGAGTTATACAACGGGTGGAATTGAGAAAAAGTTCCGGAACCTGGAAAACCGGATCATGCAGGATGTGGCTCGCAGGATACAAAAGACTAAGACCATAACATCTTCGGCAGATTATCAGCTGAACCGGTATTACATCCTTGGAAACAGCACACAGGATATTGAAAACATAATTAAAAGTGCAGTAGGGGACGATTTTCCGGAAACTTGGAAACTGTATGATGAGGTCATAGAAAAGCAGTATACGCGGTCAAAATATCTGTATGAACAGGTCAACCAGAAGTTTATCCCTTACGAAGAAAACTCGGAGCTGCAGCAGATAGTTGATACTCTTATCAGGCAGTCCAATGAAGAACTTTTTAATATCACAAAATCCATGGGATTTATGGTTGATATGGGGAATAGGAGAAAGGCATTTACGCCATTGTCAGAGTATTACAATGAGTATCTGGACAATGCCATGGTAGAAATTACTTCAGGGGCTTTCGACTATAACAGTGTTATCCGGAGGGTGGTTGGCCAGATGACAAATTCCGGTCTGCGGACGGTAGAATATGCTTCTGGGCGTACGGCTAGATGTGATGTAGCTGCGAGAAGGGCGATTATGACAGGATTGTCTCAGCTTGCTGGCCGTATCTCGGATACTAATGCCCAGCGCTTGGGAACGGAATATTTTGAGATTGACTGGCATTCTGGTGCGAGGCCGGAGCATAGAGCTTGGCAGGGAAAGGTGTGGAGCAGGGAGCAGCTCACAACCGTCTGCGGTTATGGTACAGTTACTGGGCTTTTGGGCGCTAACTGCTACCATGAATACTATCCGTTTCTTCCTGGCATTTCAGAGCGGAATTATACGGATTCCTGGCTGGAAGAACAAAACCGGAAGGAAGATATACCAAAGACGTTTAAAGGCAGGGAATACACCTTATATGAAGCGACACAGCGGCAGAGGTATCTGGAAACCAATATGCGTGCTCAGCGGCAGAAGGTTCAGTTTTTAAAGGAGGCCGGAGCGGATGCGGAAGAGATAACACTGGCCAGATGCAAATATCAGGCTCAGTTGGATGAGTATAAAGCTTTTAGTAAGAAGATGGGGCTTCCGGAGCAGAGGGAGAGGATTTATTATGACTTACAAGGACGGGTAGCACCTTCTCGGCCTGCCATTGTTCGGAATTTCAAGAAATCTATTGTAAAGCCTATGGAAAAAAATGATAAGATGGATTATACTGTTAAGAGAACCAAGTCACAATTTGAAGATGTTGCAAATGAAGTAAGACAGGAACTGAAAGACTATAGTAATAATCCATCAAAATGGAGTGGAAAAATTCACGTGCATCAATCTTTGATAGATGGTAATGCCATTGGTGTAAAAGAATGGTCATGTGATATTTCCGTAATTGATACAGCAGACAATGGAATTGTTTGGCATGAAATGCTCCATTCATGCTCTGCAAGTTATTTTGCTCAGGAAGTCTACGCCGCAAACGGAGTAATTGAAGAAGCGACAGTAGAATTTTTAAAGCAGCAAATTTGCAAAGAAAAAGGTATTTCATCACAAGAAGGTTATGGTAATTTGGTAATGATATTACAAGTCATAAATGCAAAATTTCAGTACGGTACAGATCTGGAATTTGCAAAGGAGATATTCAATGTTCCGTTACCAGAACGTTATCAATGGTTAGAGAATAAAGTTGATGATAGTCTTAGATCTGCCAATGCTTCATTTGAAGATTATAATGATGTTATATTATTTCTTTCTTCTCTGAAAGGAGCGATTGCGTGACACATGAAGAGTTTATGACAATTGTTCGTGAAAAAAATGAGTGGTACAGTCATCCAGAAAAATGGACGGAAGCAGAAAAGCTTCGAGAGCGAATTATGGCAAGAAATAAAAGCAAAGTCGAATGTTTGGAACTCAGGGAAGAAGTGCAAAAGTTTTTAAAATCGGATGCTTCAGAAGAAGATAAAAAAATGTTGTTGGGTTATACAGAATCACTACAAATGATATGCTCTGCTATTGAACAGGGACTAATGTAAAAATGGGAATTTTATATAGGGATTAGAAGCCACCAGTTAGTAATGGCTGGTGGTATTTTTATACCCTTCTGACAGGAGGTTGACAGCAATGATTTGCGTAACTGTGAAAGAAAATTCGCTTTTAATTGAGGGGCACGCCGGATGGGGAGCAAGGGGAAAGAGTGTCCCATGTGCAGCGGTATCGGCTATTACGCTAACGCTCATTCGAGGATTATCCGAGGTAGCTGAAAATGATATTCAGTGCCAGACCGAATCGGGAAGAGTCAGCATTGAATGGGAGTATTTAAACGAAGTTGGAAAGAAGCTGGTAGATACCTGGTATCTTGGCATTTGTGCGATACAGGAAGTGTATCATTGCATAAAATTTATATCTTAATGTAAGTCATAGGTAGTTATAGGATTAGTTATAGACACGCAGGTTTTACCTGGGTGTTATTTTCACGCCCAAACAGAAAGGGCACTATAAAAGAACTGGAAAATACGTAATACGGAGGAAATTACCATGAGGAAACGATTTAATTTTCAGCTTTTCGAGGACGGCGGCGAAGGCGGCCAGGGAGTAGGCGGTTCCCAGGGCAGAGGCGCCGGTTCTGGTAACGGCAGCCAGCAAAATGCCGGAACATACAGTTTTCAGCAGGCAGAGGAAATTGCCAATGCGAGGGCAGAAAGGGCGTCAAAAGCCGCTCTTAAATCTTATTTTCAGCAGCAGGGCATGAATGAAGAGGAAGTGGAACAGGCTCTGAAAGATTATAAGACAAAGAAGGCACAGCAGACGCCTAATGTAACCGCTGTAGAAGCGGAAAGGGATGCTGCCAGAAAGGAACTGGAGGATTTAAAGAACAGCAATCTTTTAAGGGATAAGGGCGTCAAAACGGAAGATCTGGATTATGTTATGTTTAAGGTAAATCAGATTGCCGCAGAAAAGAAGCAGGACTTTAAAAAGGCAGCGGAAGACTATCTGAAAGAAAATCCAAGATTTGCCGGCCAGGGTACTTACCGGATTTCTACTTCTGCGTCAGCAGCTTCTTCCGGTTCTGCCCAGAATTCCAACGATGATATTAACGCCGCGATTCGAAGAGCGGCAGGAAGGTAAGGAAAAGGATATGAGAAAACGATTTGATTTTCAGTTATTCGAAACTGATGTGAGCGTAATTGACCGGACAGGAGCAGCGACACTGATTCCGGAAGAAAAGGCAAGGGAGATTATTCAGGGCGTAGTTACCCAGTCTGCTGTGCTTCAGAGAGGACGCAAGCTTGCTAACATGGCCAGCAAGACGTATAAGATGCCGGTGTTGGATATGCTGCCACTGGCTTATTTTGTAAATGGCGACAGTGGCCAGAAAAAGACTACAAAGATGGCATGGGATAAGAAATTCATTACTGCGGAAGAGATTGCGGTAATTGTTCCGATTCCGGAAGCAGTGCTTGATGATTCCGAGTATGACATCTGGGGAGAGGTAAAACCGAGAGTTCAGGAAGCTTTTGGAAAGGTAATTGATGCCGCTATCCTGTTTGATGTGGATAAACCGTCTTCCTGGCGTGATGGAGTGGTGACGACGGCTACCAAGGCTAATGCGGTAGTGACTCTGTCAGAAGGAGATAACTTATACGACAAAATTATGGCAGAAGATGGCGTGATTTCTAAGGTGGAAAATTGCGGCTACTTTGTAAATGGACATATGGCAGATATTTCCATGAGAGCGAAACTGCGCGGATTAAAAGATACTACCGGTAATCCGATTTTTAAGAGCGATATGCAGCATGGCACAACCTATTCCCTGGATGGTTCCCCTATGAATTTCCCGAATAACGGAGCTTTCGATAAGTCCAAAGCACTGATGATTTCCGGAGATTTCAGCCAGCTTGTTTACTCTATACGTCAGGATATTACATTTAAGCTGTTTACTGAGGGCGTTGTGCAGAATACAGACGGCTCTATTGCATATAACCTGATGCAGAATGATATGGTTGCCCTGCGTGCAGTAATGCGCCTGGGATGGGAAATCCCGAATCCAATCAATTCTGTTGAAAAGGATAAGGTAAAACGCTGTCCGTTTGCGATCTTAAAGGCCGGAGTATAGAAGGAGGGACGCGGATGTACGTGAATTATGAATATTACCAGGCGGAATATGGCGGTCAGATGCCGGAAGAACAGTTTGCGCCGTCAGTACGGAAGGCTGAAAGTTACATCCGCTATCTGACCTCTTTAAATGGAGATATATTTGCAGTTTCCAATGACATGGTAAAGGATGCTGTATGTGCTGCGGCAGACGTGTATTATGAAGCTTGGGCGGAAAAAGAAAAGCAGGTAAGGGACGGGCACACAGGACGGATAAAGTCAGAGAATAACGATGGATATTCTGTGACGTATGTGTCGGAGCAGATGGACGGCCAGGTGTTGGAAGAGGTAGTGAAAAAGAAGGCTTATGCGGCGACATACCCTTACCTGCTTCCAACTGGTTGGTTGAGCCGGAAAGTGAGGTGCGGCTGTGCTAACGAATGCGGATATCACGCTTTATAACCGGTATTACAATAAGACAACTGGGTTAGATGAATATCGGCGGACGGTAATCCGTGGTGTGCATTTTTATGTGGACAACAAGGTCACAGTTACGACGGAGGGATTACGGTCGGCAGATGTGTACAAAGTGCGCATTCCCGTTTCTGTGGATAGCGGCGGGGCTGTGTTTGTGCCAGCAAAGGAATATAAAGGCGAATGGGGGACCTGGACACTGCAGGCAGACGATTATATAGCGAGAGGAGTGCTGGAGACAGAAATTGAAAGACCTGCAGAACTTCATAAGGAGGCGGAACAGGTCTTTCGGATTACGTCATGGTCTGACAACCGTTTTGGAAGTCTGCCGCATTGGAGAGTAGGTGGTGGGTAATGGCTCAGAAGCGTAACTTCCAGATTTCTACGCCCAGAGGAACCGTATATCAGACAAAATTAAAAGATGGGATGGTAAAAGTATATCTTGACTGGGAGCAGGGATTTGGTTCACGTAAATCTCAGGATTTTGCAAAGGCTCAGGAATTTGTGGATTCTGAGTGTCTGAGATATTGCGACCCACTGATCCCAAGAAGAACAGGGTACCTGATTAAATCCGGTCAGTTGGGAACCGTAATTGGAAGCGGAGAATTAAATTACCTGGCTCCTTATGCTCGCCGGCAGTATTATGAAAACAGCAGCAACCAGGGCGGCAGGGGAAAATTATGGTTCGAACGGATGAAAGCATCCAAGAAAGAAACCATCAGGAAGGGGGCTGCGGGATTTGTGGCAGGAAACAGATAGTATCGTAAAAGCAGTAAGGGAGTATTTTTTACAGTGTCCGTTTTTGAAAGAAGGAAAGTTAGGAATTGACTTCCTTCCAAATGAGCAGTCTTACAGCATTGATACCCTTCCGGCAGATCCGGTCTATAAGAAGTATACAGATGGCGGCTGTATCTATCAGTTTGAGTATACCTTTACTTCGAAAGAGGCCTATGACGGAGATGCCAGGACAATGATTGACAACTCTATGTTTTATCAGAAGCTGATGCGCTGGGTAGAAGAGCAAAACGAACTTGGAAATTTACCGAAACTACAAGGATACAAGGCAGTATCAAATGTAACCATGGCCGGAGGATATCTTTTTGGCGTGGATTCAGATTTGGCACAGTATCAGATGCAGTTTCGGCTTTTATATGTTTGAAAAGGAGCAGGACATGAGAGAATATGATTTTCAGATTTTTGAGGAAGTGGACAACTTAAAGGAGGCCACATTGGTAGGGCGTAGTAAACGGGTGGCATTTATGGATGTAGGAAAGCCTGAATCATCCAAATTTGTTCGGATGCAGGGATTTACGTCCATGAGTGAACAGAAATCGCCTACGGAGTATTCCAGAAGATATGTAGACGAAGACACAGAGCGTTCTGACGTGACCGGATATGCAACGGCTCAGGCGTTCAGCTTTGACCGGTACAGTCCGTTTTCCGTACACAAGAAGCTGGCGGATATTATTGACGGGGAGAAGCTGGGAAGTGACACCCACGTGGATATTGTTGTGGTGGATCTGTTTTCAACAGGCGAAGCGAAGTTAGCCAGAAAGCGTACCTATGCGGTTATTCCAGATACGACAGGAGACGGTACAGATGCATTGATCTATTCTGGAACATTTAGGGCAGCATCTGCCATTGAAGAAGGCACAGCATCCAGTAAAGACGGCTGGCAGACGATTACGTACACACCACCTGTTACCGATCAAGTGTGATGAAAAGGAGGAAGTGAGCCTATGAGCCGGAAATGGGAATATAACGGGATGACCCTGGAAGTGGATCTTCAGGATGCAGAATTTGCAGAAAAATACGAAAATGCTTTTGTTGAAATGGCTAAGGAAGAGAATGAATTGCAGAAAACAGGTTCTACCAGTGAAATTATCAAAGGATATTGCAAGATGTTCTGGAAACTGTTTGATAGTATTTATGGCTCTGGAACATCTGAAAAATTGTTTCAGGGCCGTATCCATGCAGGAATGTGTGATGCCGCTTATGCCGCCTTCATCGATGCTTGTAAACAGGATGCTCAGGAATCCCATCGAGCAAGGACTGCATTTATGGGGAAATACAGTCCGAACCAAAACAGGCAGCAGCGCCGTCAAAACCAGAAGAATGACCAGCACTATGGGAACCGGCGAAAATGAATCTGTTGTATGACGCGTATCCCAAAAGTGTGGTGTTATGTGGGAGAACCTTAGATATTATAACGGATTATAAGGACTGGCTGCGGTTCTATGATATGATGCGAGATTTGGAGTGTTCTGAAAAAGAAAAGCTGGAAACCTTGCTGCAGTTTTATCTGGAACCAGTGCCTGCAGAAGCTGTTTCGGAAATGCATAAGCCACTGATTGATTTTTTTACTATGAGAAAAGCAAGAGAAGAAACGTGGGATGAACACGCAGAAAGTACAGGCAGAAAGGTACTGTATGATTTTAAGTTTGACGCGGCTTGCATTATCAGCGGTTTTTTGCAGGATTACGGTATTGATTTGACAAGGAATGTATATATGCATTGGTGGAAGTTCCGGATTCTTTTGGATGGTCTGTCTGCAGATACGGAGTTCAAACAGCGGGTAATGTACCGCAACACCGATACCGGGCAAATAAAAGACGGAAAAGAGCGTCAGAGAATCCAGAAGATCCAGAGAGCCATAGCAATACCCCAGCAGGCTCCTACGGATTTTGAAACAGGAGATATGTTTTGGTAAATAAAATAGTAAAGCCTCCATTAGAGAGGAAGTGGTACAGATGCCCTGAATGCGGCAAGAAACTGGTTATCTATGATAATACAGCTACATGTCAGGGCGTCTTTTTAAAGTGTCGTGAATGTGATAAGGAAGTTGAAATCAGGATTAAGCCTTAATTGAGCCGTTGAGCCGCGCTTATCCACCGAAAGGAAGGGATATGCATGGCATATGACGGCCATTTAAGTTTTGACACAAAATTAGCTACAGACGGCTTTTCGTCTGGAATGAAAAAGATAGGAAGCATCGCCAAAGGCGGCCTTGCAGTATTAGGCGCATCTGTAGCAGGTGTAACGGTAGCATTCGGAGGCCTTTCGAAGGCTGCATTAGATTCCGTTGCGAGCTTGGAACAGAATATCGGCGGCGTGGAGACACTGTTTAAAGACAGCGCCCAGACGGTTATTGATAATGCGAATAAGGCATATATGACCGCAGGAATGTCAGCCAATGCTTATATGCAGAGTGTAACCAGCTTTTCTGCATCACTTTTGCAGAGTGTGGCTGGAGATACTGAGGAAGCTGCGAAAATTGCAGATATGGCCATGATAGATATGTCTGATAATGCCAATAAAATGGGTACAGACATGGAATCTATCCAGAACGCTTATCAAGGGTTTGCCAAGCAGAATTACACGATGCTGGACAACTTGAAACTTGGTTACGGCGGTACCAAGGAAGAGATGAAGCGTCTTTTAGCAGATGCAGAAAAGATTACGGGTGTAAAGTATGATATCAGTAACCTAAAAGACGTATATTCTGCTATCCATGTAATCCAAGAAGAATTGGATATCACAGGGACGACCGCAAAAGAAGCATCATCAACCATTGAAGGATCCATGAGCGCTGCGAAAGCTGCTTTTGATAACTTTCTGAATGGCTCGGGCTCTGCTGATGAGCTGTCTGATGCGATTGCAACAGCAGCTGGAAATATTGCTAAGAACCTGGGGCAGATCGTCCCAAGACTGTTAGAAACAGTACCGCAGGTAATCGGGGCATTATGGGAAGGGTTTGAAGGCTCTTCCGGACAATTTGTTCAGGCGGGCACAGACTTAATGACAGATTTGGCAACCGGTGTTGTCCAGGGCGCGCCAGCAGCAGTGGAAGCAGGAACCAAGTTCTTAACATCACTAACCGCCAGCCTGGGAGAAAATGCAGAGCCGCTCATCGATGCCGGCGGTCAACTCATTACTGCCCTGCTTATAGGTATGGTGGAACTGCTGCCAGTTCTTGCAGAATCTGGCTGGAGCTTAATCAGCACCCTTATCGGTTCACTAATAGAGAATGCGCCGGCATTGACAGAACAAGGCGTCCAGCTTTTTGCCTGGCTTTTGAACGGCTTTGTAAGCGGCACAGAGACCATAATGGGGACAGGAGTACAGCTGATTACGACTCTTGCGTCCAGCATTTCTTCTGCTCTGCCTCAGTTGGTTCCGGTTGCAGTAAAAGCGATTTTCGACTTTGCGCAAAATCTTGTAAATAACCTTCCTTCCCTGGTAGATGCCGGTATCCAGATGCTGGAAGCGTTGGCACAGGGAATAGCAGATTCTCTGCCTACCATCATCGAACAGGCGCCTAAGCTGATTAACAGTTTTGCAGAAGGAGTTTACGAGGCAATTCCGAAGCTGTTAAAAGCAGGAGCACAGATCATTGTCACTCTGGGAAAAGGAATCATTAACAGCATTCCGACAATTGTGGCAAATGCCGGCGAGATTGTACAGGCCATAATCAACGTATTTTCGCTGGTTAACCTGTTTCACCTCGGATCTGGAATCATAAAGGGCTTGGGTAATGGCCTGAAATCCATGTTCGCTTTTGTTAAAGGTATCGGAAAGCAGATTGTTGAAATGCTAAAGCATCCCTTTGACATAAAAGGCTGGATCCAGATAGGAAAGAACATTGTTACCGGTATTGCAAACGGCCTAAAAGGGGCAGTATCCGAGGTCATAGAAGCTGCTAAGGGCGTGGCGGAATCGGCTCTAAAAGCGGTAAAAACCTTTCTCGGTATCCATTCTCCTTCCAGGGTATTCCGAGATGAGGTCGGAAAAAATATTGCACTGGGAATCGGGGAAGGTATCCGAGCCAACAAGGATTATGCAAAGAAGAGCGCAGAAGAGATTGCTGAAGCTACGTTAAACGCCGCACAGAAGAAGCTGAAAAATTATAAAGTATACAATCAGTTAAACCTGGCAGAAGAGGCCGCTTACTGGGATACCGTCCGGCGGCAGGTTGCAGAAGGAACACAGGCTCGTATTGACGCTGACAGCGAGTATTTTAAGGCCAAGCAGAATCTAAATGACAAAATGGAGGATGCGGAAAAGAAGTATACAGAGAATGTGGCTCAGGCATATGAAGATCTGAATAAAGAAATCCAGGATCTAAATAAACAGTATCAGGATGCGGTCGATAAGCGGACAGATGAAATTAAAAATGCGTTTGGCCTGTTTGATGAATTTGATACAGATACCGATTTGACTTCCGATGACCTTTTAAGCAACCTTCAGTCCCAGGTGGACGGGCTGGAAGAATGGCAGGACAATTTGAATCAACTGTCAAGACGCGGCGTAGGAGACGATCTGATTAGCGAGCTTCAGAAGCTGGGGCCGAAGTCAGCCGCCCAGGTAAAACTGCTGACGGAAATGACAGATGAAGAACTGGATAGTTATGTAAATCTATTCCGCCAAAAGAACCGGATAGCAAGAAAGCAGGCAATAGAAGAGTTAGAGCCTATGCGGGCAGATATTTCCAGCCAGATTCACCAGCTAAAAGCAGAAACTGCTGCGGAACTGGAAGAGTATCAGCGGGAGTATATGGAATCTATGGAGCAACTTGGTGTGGTACTGGATAAACCAGCAGAAGATTTGAAACTGCTGATGGCACAAAATGCAGTGGAAATGGTATCAACTCTTGCGTCTTCGATTGCTACTGAGGCAGGAAGCAGTGAGAATACCGAAAAATTCAAAGCGATTGCAGAAAATGTCCTAAATGCAACTGGTACACTTCCAGCGGATATGCTGGCAGTTGGACAGGATGCTATTAATGCCATGATTCAAGGCGTTCAGAATCGTTCCAGCGCATTAAATGAAGCAATGTCGCTTGTAGTATCAACAGCTGTTGAAAGAGCCATTGAATCCGCGGCGGGAGAAAATAATCTGGGACAATTTTCTGATACCATAATGGACAGCGCTGGAAGCACCACCCTTCCGGCAAGAGTGTATGGCAATGAGGGATATGGACCCGGTTATGAAATTGACTACGATAAGATGGGAGAAAAGATGGCGGATGCAGTGGATGGAATGTCCGTAGACATTGACGGACAAAAAGCCGGAAGAATCCTGTCAGAGCCGGTAGATAACAATATGGGGGACCGCAGCAGAAAGCAAGAGAGGGATATGTTATGACAAAACCATTAGGAATTACATTCGATAATGAAATGCATACGTACGATGATTTTGGTCTGCGGATTACTTCTATTCACATTGGTTTCCCGCCTGTGAAGTCCAGCAGGATTGAAATTCCAGGTGCTGATGGATACCTGGATATGACGGATTATTTTGGGACCCGATACGAAAATCGGATCCTTACTATTAAGTGCGATATAGAGGATAAGAATTATTATAACTGGGCTGGAACGATGAGTCGGCTTAGCAATTACCTACATGGCAAAAAGCGAAAAATAATCCTGGACTGGGATGATGGATATTATTACGTAGGGCGAGGAAACTGCGAATATGAGAAGGACAATCGTATTTACAGTGAGATAACGCTTAAATTTGACTGTGAACCATATAAATATGAACTCACTGCTACAGATGAAGATTGGTTATGGAATCCGTTCAATTTAGAAAATGGAATAATCCGGGAATATCGTTCTTTGAGTGTTGAAGGAGAATTAACGGTTTTGGTTGCAGGCTCCCAAATGCCGGTTACACCGGTATTTGTAGTATCTGTGGATATGCGGATTCTCTTCAATGGGGAATCATATGAGTTGAAGGCAGGAGAAAATTATATCCCGGATATAGAAATCACAGAAGGAGAATGCAGCTTGACATTTGTGGGAACTGGAACGGTTACAATTCGATATAGGGGAGGCAGTTTGTGATGTATCTAATCAATAATGTAATTGATGGAAAAACGTATTGCCTTCACGATCAGCGGGACAGAGATTTAAGAGTAATAGAGCCAAGGCTTATCGTTACCCTAAACAAGACAGGAGCCTTAAGCTTCCGTATCCCTCAAAAGCATCGGTATTATGGGACAATTCGGAAAATGCGTTCTTCCATTCAAGTAATAGAAGATGGAAAACTGATTTTTGAGGGACGCGCATTGACGGATTCCACAGACTTTTATAATACTGCGGAAATTACTTGCGAGGGAAGCTTATCCTATTTGTTTGACAGCGTTCAAAGACCTTTTTCCATTACCGGAAATATCCATGATTTTTTTGAAAAAATGATACAAAGCCACAATAGTCAGGTAGAAGAACGTAAACAGTTTATACTTGGCAGGGTAAATGTTGCAGATGAGAAGAATGATTTCAAAAGGGAAAATACGGGCTTAGACAGTACATGGAACGTCTTAAAAACAACACTGATAGATGTTCATGGCGGCTATATCTGGGTGGAATATAAGGATGGTAAAAAATACCTGAATTATACTTATGATTATGGCGGTATTAATGAACAGCAGATCCGTTTTGGGGTCAACCTGCTGGACTTAACAAAATACCAGGATGCGACCAATGTGATTACCTGCCTAATCCCATATGGCGGCACCATAGAGTATGAGGATGAACTGGGGGAAAAACAGACAAAAACGGTAGATATTACATCGGTCAATGATGGAAACGATTATATTATAGCAGACCAAGCGGTAATAGATGAATATGGAAAGATATGGGGGAGCTGCCAGTGGACAGATATTACTGACCCTGCAAGACTTCTGGAAAAGGCAAAAGAGTATCTGAAAGAAGCCGGAGGGATTCCAGACTGTTTGAAAGTGTCGGCAGTAGACCTGAATTATGCAGGAGCAGATATCCGGAGATTTAAGGCAGGATGTTATGTGACTGCGGTAAGTAAGCCTCATGGGATTCAGAAAGATATGCTGCTGTCGCAATTGGATCTATACCTGGATGATCCGGCAAAAGGAAGTATTACCTTAGGCAATACGGTAGACAGCTTCACAGGGACATCTGCTAATCATCAAGCTAACTTTTCAAAGGCCTTGCAAGAATCTGAGAATAAAACGTTCGATGAAATGGCACGTAAGATTGCAAATGCCACTACATTGATTACGGGAGGATTTGGTGGCTATGTGGTGTTGGATAATATTAACCCAGCTACAGGCGAAAAGATGCATCCATGGCGTATCTTGGTAATGAATATGCCAGATAAAAAAACAGCCCAGAACATCATTCAGATTAATCAGAATGGCATCGGATTTTCTACTACGGGAATTAACGGACCGTATCGGAACGCCTGGACGATTGACGGGAATCTGGTAGCAGATTTTGTGACAACGGGAACGATGTTAGCAGACCGTATCCGTGGTGGTGTGTTAGAGGTGGGGGGCACAGGATTAGGAAAAGCTGGGGTTATTCGTGTACTTAATGCTTCAGGAGAAGAAATAGTACGAATGGATTTGAACGGTGTAATGATCCGCTCCGGAAAGCTGGATGCACCAAGAATTAAGGGTGGTTCTGCTGATTTCGGAAACGGCTTATTTATGGCTGACGATGATGCGGTGATTGTAGGCGGTTTTGAAGCACGATACGGATGGGGGCGTGAGATCTTCCAGTCCTATGACCAGATGTGTGGCCTATCCGCAGAACCAAATAAAAAAGGCGGGTTGTGGATATGGGCAGGCTGGAATAACGACAGCGATTATGATTTCTGCGTCAATAATAGGGGGGAAGTACACTGCAGGGAACTGTACATAGAAAGTGAACAAGGATTCTGGCAGGGATGGAGTCTGTCAGATACGATGAAAGACGTCTATGAACGGCTTAACGATTTGGAAGGCCGGATAAACAGTATTTAACAGGAGGTGTTGGCTATAGAACACATTGATTTAGCAAATGAGATACGTGACTGGGAAAAGGCGATATATGGGAGAGAAGTTCGCTCTGCAAATGTAAAAGCGTTTGAGAAGATTCAGACTTCTGTAAATGGCGCAATTGACACTGTAGAAGATGCCGCCAAGCAATCAAATAACGCAGTAAAAGAATCTACGCTTGCTGTGTCTAATGCGAATGCAGCATTAAAAGGGGCAAATGAGGCGCTTACCCAATCGGAGGAAATTCGGCAGGATATTGTAAACAGAGTGGTTTCCGGAGAATTTAAAGGAGATAAGGGAGATAAAGGCGATAAAGGTGCACAAGGAGAATCCGGTGTTATGGTTCCAACAGATGGGATGTTTTCCCTTTATTTGGATCCAGAGACAGGGAATCTATATGCAGAATATCCGGAAGGAGGAAAACCACCGGCTTTTGAATACGATAGCAAAACCGGAAATCTGTATTATATAACGGATGGAGGCGGTACAGCTTGATTATTGCAAAATTTAGTGGCAGCTGCGTG
>CAJMQQ010000052.1 GCA_905215625.1 uncultured bacterium | reverse complement strand
CATCGGAGGAATCTCCGATGCTTCTTGTTCGGCAAAGCCGGACAAGAAGATGCCCCGTCCTGAACAGTTACAATAAGACTTTTACAATAAGACTTAGATTGACCTGATAAAACCCCACATTAGAAAAAACGAGGAAGCGGACTAAATGGTCCGCTTCCTTACATGAAAGGAACCATTCAACACTGAAGAAATAGGAGGAAGGGTATGGCAGCACAACCAAGAAAAGCAGATCCTGCTGTTGTGGAAGCAAAACTGGCCAAGCTTACCCCAAAGCTTGCTGATTTAGAAGCCCAATTAGAGGCTACAACAGATTCCAGGAAACGGCAGAAATTAATTGCCAAAATTGTTACTGTAGAAGAAAAAATAAAACAGGTAAAAACAGGAGAGCGGATGACCAGACAGCAGAAGAGAGACTTGATTGCATACTCCTTTATTGCTCCTAATTTTATTGGCTTTGCAGTATTTACATTAGGTCCGGTTATCTTTGCATTTGTCCTGGCTTTCTTAAAATGGGATGGAAACTCCCCAATTGAGTTTGCAGCGTTAGATAACTTTATCGCTATGATTGGCAACACCCGGTTTATTGCAGCGTTTAAAAACACCATTGTTTACTGTATTGCAACCGTTCCGCTGACATTGGTTGCAGCCATCGGCCTGGCGGTAGCTTTAAACCAGAAAATAAAGGGCAGAAATTTTTTCCGTACCGTCAGCTTTTTCCCATACGTTGCATCTTTAGTAGCAGTAGCGGCAGTCTGGAATATGCTGTTTTCCCCTGCAAAGAGCGGTCCAGTCAATATGCTGCTGTATAAAGTATTCCATGTAGCGGCCAAGGATCTGCCAAAATGGGCGGCAAGTCCGGACTGGGTTATGTTTACTATCGTATTATTCAGTGTATGGAAAAATATGGGTTATTACATGGTAATCTATCTGGCAGGACTTCAGGGCATCAATGCAGAGCTTTATGAAGCAGCCAGCTTAGACGGCGCAGGAGCATGGCAGAAATTCCGCTACATTACCTGGCCACAGCTTCAGCCGACCACGTTTTTTGTTACCATTATCCTTACGATTAACTGCTTCAAGGTATACGACATCGTATATATGCTGGCAGGCGGATCCAACGGCGTAATCAATGAATCAGCCATTGTGCTGGTTTACCATATCTATGAAGAAGCATTCCGGAACTGGAACCTGGGATATGCAAGCGCCGTGGCGATGGTTCTGTTCCTTCTGGTTCTGGTTGTTACCATCATCCAGTTCAGAGGCGAAAAGAAATACGCAAACTAAGGAGGGAAAATGATGAAAGGAAAACGCCAACACGAAAAAATTACCAAGGTAATCCTCTATGCGGTACTGATCTTCATTTCCCTTTTGATGCTTGTACCTTTTGCATGGATGCTGTCTTCTTCCTTGAAGCTGGATAAAGACGTATTTATCGTACCGATTCAGTGGATTCCGGAAAATCCCCAGTGGGAAAACTACATTAAAATCTGGACCAAGATCCCGCTGGCAAAATTTGTAGTAAATACAGCCAAGCTGACAGTCATTGTGACGCTGCTCCAGCTTTTCACCAGCAGTTTTGCGGCTTACGCATTTGCAAAATTAAACTTCCGCTATAAGAACGCCTTGTTTTTGGCTTATGTAGCCACAATTGCAGTACCATGGCAGGTATACATGGTTCCTCAGTTTATGATGATGAGATCCTTTGGATTAAACGATACCCATCTGGCCATCATCTGTCTCCAGGCATTTTCTGCATTCGGCGTATTTATGATGCGTCAGTTCTATCAGGGAATTCCAGACGAACTGTGCGAGGCGGCCAGAATCGACGGCATGAGCGAGTACCAGATTTATGGAAAGATTATGCTTCCACTTGCAAAGCCTGCTCTGTCTACACTGACGATTTTCACATTTGTAAATACCTGGAACGACTTCTTAGGACCATTGATCTACTTAAAGACCGAGTCCAAAAAGACCCTGCAGATTGGTCTGCGTATGTTTATCGGCCAGAATTCTTCCGAATACGGTTTGATTATGGCAGCTTCCGTATTGTCTTTAATCCCTGTTCTGGTAGTATTCCTGGCGCTGCAGAAGTATTTCGTAGAAGGAATTGCAGCAACCGGAGTAAAGGGTTAATTCTGGCTGCCAAAGGTGGATTTTCCTTCTAAAGTGCAAAAAAATGACAATAAAATGGTAAATTGTCTATTTGCACAGGAACTTTCGTGGTGTACAATAGAGGTATTATAAAACTAGGAGGAACTTTGCATGGAAGCAGCAATTGCAGTAAGAAATAAGGACGGTGTGATTAAGGCAGAAGCAAAAGCCCTGAAAACCGGAGAAGTAATTTTTGCCTGGGAGGGCGAGTATGAGTCAGGAGATCAGATTGTATGCACCTTCCCGAAGACCAATGCATTTTATGTAGTGCGGATTGATGATACGATGGACGAGTCTTTTGTGTACGTAACCAAAGAAGAGGTTCTTTATGATGTGCCTTTTGAGGAGAAAAAGACTTCCTATAACCAGAAATCCTTTAGCGGAGAACGCCATTACTTAACTCTGCGTCCGGCAAAAATCTGGGAGATTAATTCTTACAAGAACCTGGCCAAAAATGTAATGGATCAGCATGGCGATCCAGGATGTTATCCTCATGCCAGCGCCAACGTAGAGACCAGAGGCGAAGCAGTATTTGCAGCCCGCAACGCCATTGACGGCGTGGTGGCAAATTTAAGCCACGGAAACTGGCCTTATGAATCCTGGGGAATTAACCGCCAGGATGATGCAGAGATGACGCTGGAGTTTGGACGTCCTGTGGATTTTGATACCATTGTACTGTATACAAGAGCAGATTTCCCACATGATAACTGGTGGGTAAAAGCAACCTTGACCTTCTCTGACGGCACCAGCCAGGTAGTCGATATGGAAAAGAGCGTAGAATGCCACACCTTTGCAATTGAGAAGAAAGGCATTACCTGGGTGAAGTTAGGACAGCTGATTAAGGCAGATGATCCATCCCCATTCCCAGCATTAACCCAGATCGAGATTTATGGAACAGAGAGTATCCAGTAATCAATTCAACTTAGACAGGCGCAGACCGGTAAAATGGCTGCGTCTGTTTTTTTGTGGGAAAATCCGATAGCGCTGCAAAAGAACTGTAAAAGATAAAAATTTGCTATTCCCAAAAAACATTAAGATGGTATAATGAAGAGTGGAGATAAGAACTTGTTTTGGAGGACATTATGAAAATTATTATCATCGGATGCGGGAAAGTAGGAAGAACACTGGCCCAGCAGCTGAGTGCAGAACAGCATGATATTGTTCTGGTAGACACAAATGCAGAGAAGCTTCAGGAAGTTACGGAAGAAATTGATGCGATGACATTGGTGGGCAACGGAGCAAGTATCGGAGTGCAGAAGGAAGCAGGCGTGGAGACTGCTGATATGCTGATTGCGATTACCAACTCGGACGAGCTGAATCTTTTGTGCTGTCTGATTGCAAAAAAGGTAAGTAAGTGTGAGACGGTTGCCCGTGTGCGCAATCCGATTTACAGTGAAGAGATCAACTTTATTAAAGAGCGTCTGGGCGTTTCCATGAGTCTGAATCCAGAGCTTGCCACGGCAACCGAGATGGCAAGACTTCTGCGGTTCCCGTCTGCGATTCAGATTGATACCTTTGCCAAAGGCAGGGTAGAACTACTGAAGTTTAAGGTAAAACCAGAATTTGATATGGACGGCCTTGCGGTTTCCGGCCTTGCTGATAAGTTTAAGTGCGATATTCTGATCTGCGGCGTAGAGCGGGATGGAGAAGTTACGATTCCAGGCGGTAATTTTATCCTGAAAGACAATGACCTGGTTTCCATTGTTGCGTCTCCGACAAACTCAGCGGCATTCTTTAAGAAAATCGGACTGGGAACTAATCAGGTAAAAAATGCCCTGATTGTAGGCGGAGGTACCCTGGGATATTACCTTGCAAAACAGCTTTTAAGCATGAAAATCAGAGTCCGCATTGTAGAAAAGGATGCAAAGCGCTGCGAAGAATTAAGTGAACTTTTGCCGGAAGCAGTGATTATCAACGGAGACGGAACGGACAAAAAGCTTCTTCTCCAGTCTGGCCTCCAGTCAGCAGAAGCCTTTATTACGCTGACCAATATTGACGAGGAAAACATTTTCCTGGCTCTTTATGCAAAGGATCAGAGCAATGCAAAACTGATTACCAAAGTAAACCGGTTTGCATTTGACAATATTATTGAGAAACTGGATTTAGGCAGTGTCATTTATCCAAAATACATTACAGCAGATTACATTCTCCAGTATGTCCGGGCGATGCAGAATTCCATTGGAAGCAACGTAGAGACTTTGTACCAGATTTTGGACAATCAGGCAGAGGCTCTGGAATTTTCCATCCGGGAAGACGGTCCTGTCGTAGGTGTGCCCCTGATGGATCTGGCCTTAAAGAAGAATCTTCTGGTGGCCTGCATTAACCACAATGGCCGCATTATTATTCCAAGAGGACACGACCAGATTCAGATAGGAGATACAGTAATCATTGTAACAACAGAGAAAGGTCTTCAGGATATCAACGATATTCTCAGAAAACAGGTATAGGCCATGAATTATGGAATTATTAAAAGTATCATTGGCTGGACGCTGATTTTGGAGGCAGCTCTTATGGCGTCGTCTGCTGTGGTTGCAATTCTCTATCAGGAGACGGCAGTCTGGGCCTTTGTGGTGACCATTGTAATCTGTCTGGCTGTGGGACGGGTTTTAACATGGAAAAAGCCGGTCAGTCAGGTGTTTTTCGCCAGAGAGGGATTTGTCAGCGTAGCGTTAAGCTGGATCGCCCTGAGTATTATGGGAGGACTTCCCTTTTTATTCAGCGGATGCATCACAAACCCTGTGGACGCCTTGTTTGAGACGGTTTCCGGATTTACCACTACAGGAGCCAGTATTTTACCGTCTGTAGAAGAACTTCCCAGGAGTATTCTTTTTTGGAGGAGTTTTACCCACTGGATCGGCGGTATGGGAGTGCTGGTGTTCCTTCTGACGCTTTTGCCGATGACCGGCGGGTTTCATATGAACATTATGAAAGCGGAGAGCCCGGGACCTTCTGTCAGCCGTCTGGTTCCAAAAGTCCGTTCTACAGCCAAGATATTGTATGAGATTTATATTGGAATGACGATTTTGGAAATTGTACTGCTTCTGATTGGCCGGATGCCGCTGTTTGATGCGCTGACCCTGTCATTTGGTACAGCCGGAACCGGAGGATTTGGTATCCGCAATGACAGCATTGCAGGCTATTCCGTTTACCATCAGGTGGTAATTACTATTTTTATGATTTTATTCGGCATTAATTTCAATGCCTACTTCTTTATCCTGATGGGAAAAGCCAAACAGGCATTTCAGATTGAAGAGGTAAAAGGATATCTGCTGATTATCGGTGTATCGATTCTGGTGATTACAGCCAATATCTGGCATATGTATGGCAGCATTGCTACTGCATTTCAGCAGGCAGCGTTTCAGGTGGCATCGATCATTACGACTACGGGATATGCAACAACAAACTTTGACCTATGGCCTCAGGTATCCAGAACGATTTTAGTTATGCTGATGTTTGTGGGAGCCTGCGCAGGCAGTACCGGCGGCGGTATTAAGGTTTCCAGATTTTTGATTCTGCAGAAAACAGTGAGAAAAGAACTGCTTCAGTATGCCCATCCAAAGAGTGTAAAGAAGATTAAAATGGACGGCAAAAGCATTGAACACGAGGTGGTTCGTTCTACCAATGTCTTTATGATTACATATGTGCTGATTTTTGCATTTTCGATTCTGCTTCTGGCCTTTGATAATCTGGATCTGGTTACGAACTTTACGGCTGTTGCAGCCACGTTAAACAATATTGGTCCTGGATTGGAGCTGGTAGGTCCGTCAGCTAACTTTTCCATCTTCTCAAACGGAGCCAAGCTGGTATTGATATTTGATATGTTAGCAGGCCGGCTGGAGCTGTTCCCGCTGCTGCTATTATTTACAAGAGATACCTGGAGAAAGTTTTAATGACTTTGCCAGACAAAAGGGAGAGACACGTCTCATATCCACATGAGCCGGTTCTCTCCCTCTTTTTATCTTAGCCTCAATGTAACCAGAAGCGTATTCGGTTTATTCGGTTATTTCTTCTACGTGGACGCCTTCTTCTGGCTGCGCTGCTTTTTCAGCCTCTTCCGGTTTCTCAGAAGCAGCTTTGTTTAACTGTTCAGCAAAAGCGTCTGCGGCTTCTGTAATCTGGGAAGCAGCTTCTTCGTCGCTGTAAATGTCAGTTTCTGCATATTTATCCCGATAAGAATCAAAGGTGTCCTTTACTGCAGCAGAAGCAATATGTGCAGTATCAACAGCGGCGCTGACTGCATCGTGAGCCGTATCCTTTAAGATAGCGGCGGTGTCTTTTAAAACGTCTTTTGCAGCGCTTGCAGCCTCTTCTACAGATTCTTTTACATCCTTTGCAGCAGTCTTAAATTCGTCTTTGCTGGAAGACAAGGAAACATAGTTGCGCTGGGACGGATTGTTTAAATCTACCGGCTTTTCCTCTTTTTCAAAGACATCTTCTTCCTCAAAGTCCTCATTTTCAAAATCGTCGTCTTCAAAGTCTTCATCTTCGAAATCGTGGAAATCCCGTTCTAATGCTTTATGGAAAGATTTGTATCTGGCAAAATAGGCAATGCCTGCGGCAGCGGCTCCGGCTCCAGCGACAAAAGCCAATACCTTTCCGAAATGATTTTTGCTCATAAAATTAGCTCCTTTCAATTTTTGCTTTCTTTACTTTGAACATAAAACTTTTTATTATCTGCTATTGTAATACGGATTTGAAAAAAAGAAAAGGCATAAATCAAGGAAATTTCACATTCGTGCTGGAATTTCTAACCGGTTGGCAGCATATAATAGCCAGGAGCTTGTATCCGTACACGGATGCTATATACAGACTTCATAAATTTTTAACAAATTTATTAGCACTCAACACTTGACAGTGCTAATAATGAGTGCTATAACTTTACCAGAAAGAGAAATGAAAAGCAGATTGATATAAAGGAGGATTTTTGTAATGAAGTTAGTACCATTATTTGACAGAGTTGTATTAAAACAGTTAGTGGCTGAAGAGACAACCAAATCCGGCATCGTATTACCAGGACAGGCAAAGGAAAAACCACAGCAGGCTGAGGTTATCGCAGTTGGCCCAGGCGGAGTAGTAGACGGCAAAGAGATTACCATGCAGGTAAAGGCCGGCGATAAGGTTATTTATTCCAAATATTCCGGAACTGATGTAGAGGTTGACGACGAGAAGTACGTAATCGTAAAGCAGAGCGATATTTTAGCAGTAATCCAGTAATTCTATTAAATTATCTGATTTGGAGGTTGAGGAACCATGGCAAAGGAAATTAAATACGGCGTAGAAGCCAGAAAAGCATTAGAGGCTGGCGTAAACCAGTTAGCAGATACTGTTCGTGTAACATTAGGCCCGAAAGGACGCAACGTAGTTTTAGATAAATCGTTTGGAGCTCCATTGATTACCAACGATGGCGTAACCATTGCAAAGGAAATCGAACTGGAAAACGCATTTGAGAATATGGGCGCGCAGTTAGTAAAGGAAGTTGCTACCAAGACCAACGATGTAGCTGGTGACGGCACCACTACCGCAACCGTTCTGGCACAGGCAATGATCAATGAAGGTATGAAGAACCTGGCAGCAGGCGCAAACCCAATCGTTTTAAGAAAGGGTATGAAAAAAGCTTGTGAGGCAGTTGTAGAAGAAATCGCTAAAATGAGCAAGCCAATCGAAGGCAAAGATCAGATTGCAAGAGTAGCGGCAATTTCTGCTTCTGACGATGCAGTCGGCGATTTAGTAGCAGACGCTATGGAAAAGGTTTCCAAAGACGGCGTTATTACCATCGAAGAGTCCAAGACCATGAAGACCGAACTGGATTTAGTAGAGGGTATGCAGTTTGACCGCGGTTATGTTTCCGCATATATGTGCACCGACATGGATAAGATGGAAGCAAACTTAGACGATCCATACATCCTGATTACCGACAAGAAGATTTCCAATATTCAGGATATTCTTCCTCTGTTAGAGCAGATTGTAAAGACCGGTTCCAGACTGTTAATTATTGCTGAGGACGTTGAGGGCGAAGCTCTTACTACTTTAATTGTAAATAAGCTGCGCGGTACCTTTAATGTAGTTGCAGTAAAGGCTCCTGGATACGGCGACAGAAGAAAAGAAATGTTAAAGGATATTGCAATCTTAACCGGCGGCCAGGTAATTTCCGATGAATTAGGCTTAGACTTAAAGGAAACCACCATGGAGCAGTTAGGCCGTGCAAAATCCGTTAAGGTTCAGAAAGAAAATACCGTTATTGTAGACGGCTGCGGCGATAAGAGCGAGATTTCTGCAAGAGTTGCACAGATTCGCGCTCAGATCGAGGAAACCACTTCTGATTTTGACAGAGAGAAATTACAGGAAAGATTAGCCAAGTTAGCAGGCGGCGTAGCTGTAATCCGTGTAGGCGCTGCAACCGAGACCGAGATGAAGGAAGCCAAGCTGCGTATGGAAGATGCTCTGGCAGCAACCAAGGCAGCAGTTGAGGAAGGTATTATCGCAGGCGGCGGCTCTGCATACGTACATGCAGCAGAGGCTGTTAAGGGTATGTTAGATACCATGGAAGGCGATGAGAGAACCGGCGCCAAGATTATCTTAAAGGCTCTGGAAGCTCCGTTATTCCACATTGCGGCAAACGCAGGTCTGGAAGGATCTGTAATTATCAATAAAGTCCGCGAAGCAGAAGTTGGCGTAGGATTTGACGCATATAAGGAACAGTATGTAGATATGATTCAGGCTGGTATCTTGGATCCTGCCAAGGTAACCAGAAGCGCTCTGCAGAATGCAACCAGCGTTGCATCTACCCTGTTGACAACAGAGTCTGTAGTTGCTAATATTAAAGAAGAGACACCGGCAATGCCAGCCGGAGCAGGAATGGGTGGAATGATGTAATCATTCCCCCAGCAAAAAGGAGAGTTCACCAATGATTCAAGATGCATATGTAGAGCAGCTGGTAAAACGTAAAAACCCATCTTATGCCTTATTGGTTAAGATATTATTAGGAATCCTCTTTGTAGTATCCTTATTTCTTGCCGTGACCACTATGTTTGGAATTCTGGTTTTGCTTGCAGTCGGCGCAGCAGCATATTTTGTAATGCTCAGACTGAATACGGAATTTGAATATCTGTACATTGACGGCCAGCTTTCTATTGACCGGATTATGAACCAGAACAAGAGAAAAAAGGTAATGGAGTGTGATAAAGACTCTTTGCTTATGGTAGCACCTTTAGATTCCTACGTTTTGAAAGATTACGAGGCTCAGGGAATGAAGACGGTGGACTGCTCTTCCGGACGCAGCGATGCAAAGAAGTATGCCTTCTTTTATCAGAACGGCCAGCAGAGAATGAAAGTAATTTTCGAACCAAACGAGCGTCTGCTCCATTGCATCCGCAATACATCACCTAGGAAAATAGTTATGTAATCAATAGAAGGCATCATTTCATCATTAAGAAAGATGAAATGATGCCTTTTTAGGTATACGTAACAGTTCAGCCTTGCATCTTCTTGCCCGCTTACAGCGGACAAGAAGCGTCGGGCGTCTGCCCTATGAAGATTCAGACAGAAAAATTCTTATGAAAGCAAGCTTTCAACGCTTTTTTCTGTCTGAATCTTCGCACGGCTGAACTGTTGCAGGTATACAAAAGAAAATGTCATAAAGTATGGGATCTTATTTGTATCAGGAGTTCAGAGTCAGTGTGAAAGAGTGTGTGGATAATTTCACGAGGATTTTACAAACTGTTGATAGAAAGAAAATTTTTAAGCGGTTATATTGGAGGTGAGAATTGTAGAAAGAGAGAAGATAAAAATGAATGAAAATCAAATGATTAACTTTAATGAAAAAACTGGATTTATTTGTGATATGGATGGCGTTATCTACCATGGGAATCAGATTCTGCCTGGTGTTGCAGAATTTATTCAATGGCTTCATGACGAACAGAAAGAATATTTATTTTTAACCAATAACAGCGGCTACACTCCAAAAGAACTGAATCAGAAGCTGGCCCGCATGGGTCTGGACGTTCCGGAGGAACATTTTTATACCAGCGCACTGGCTACGGCTGCATTTTTAAAGGAACAGGCTCCTGGGTGCTCTGTATTTGCCATTGGAGAAGCCGGATTGTTAAATGCACTGTATGATGCAGGGATTACCATGAATGACGTCAATCCCGATTATGTAGTAGTAGGAGAGGGAAGAGCCTATTCTCTGGAGACGCTGACAAAGGCAACGAATCTGGTTCTTTCCGGTGCAAAACTCATAGGAGCCAATTCTGACGTGTCAGGCCCTATTGAAGAGGGAATTGCCCCTGCATGCGGCGCCTTGATTGCACCGATTGAGATGGCGACGGGAACCAAAGCATATTTTTGCGGAAAGCCAAATCCTTTGATGATGCGGACCGGCCTCAGGCTTTTAAACTGCCATTCCGGCGATGCGGTAATGGTAGGAGACAGAATGGATACTGACATTATTTCCGGCATGGAAAGCGGCATGTCTACGGTTCTGGTGTTATCCGGCGTATCGACGATGGAAACTTTGAACACCTATGCATACCGTCCTGGAATGGTGCTAAAGGGAGTAGGAGAGATAGCGGCCCTGGCGAAGACAGAAAGGTAAACTTATCAGAAAATACTGCGCTCTGTTTTCATGACGCATTACTTTGTTAGCTGGATAAACTATCAGATAAATGATAGATAATGATAAGTAAATACAATGAATTTTCTTTCAATTATGGTTTGACAAATAATATAAAGTTTGCTAGTATTTATTACTAATAACCCTCAGACAGGAAGGGAAAACCAGGACTGTTCCAGAACAGTCTGCCAAATTATAAGAAAGAGAGGAAATTAGAATGGGTACAATTATTGGCGAAGGCATTACCTTTGACGACGTGCTGTTAGTACCGTCTTATTCGGAAGTAATTCCTAACCAGGTGGATTTAACCACTTATCTTACAAAAACCGTCAAACTGAACATTCCGCTGATGAGCGCAGGCATGGATACGGTTACCGAACACCGTATGGCAATTGCCATGGCAAGACAGGGCGGTATCGGCATTATCCACAAGAATATGTCAATCGAGGCACAGGCTGAGGAAGTAGATAAGGTAAAGCGTTCTGAGAACGGGGTTATCACCGACCCATTTTATCTTTCTCCTGAGCATACATTAAAGGATGCAGACGAGCTGATGGGCAAGTTCCGCATTTCCGGCGTACCCATTACAGAAGGCAAGAAGTTAGTTGGCATCATCACTAACCGAGACTTAAAGTTTGAGGAAGATTTCTCCAAGAAGATTAAAGAGTGCATGACTTCTAAAAACCTGGTAACTGCCCAGGAAGGCACTACCATGATGGAAGCAAAGAGAATCCTGGCAAAGGCCAGAGTAGAGAAGCTTCCAATCGTAGATAAGGACTTTAATTTAAAGGGCCTGATTACCATTAAGGATATTGAGAAGCAGATTAAGTATCCGTTATCTGCAAAGGACGCGCAGGGACGTCTTCTTTGCGGCGCAGCAGTAGGAATTACTGCAAACGTATTAGAGCGTGTAGAAGCGCTGGTAAAGGCTCACGTAGACGTAGTAGTATTAGACTCTGCCCATGGCCATTCCGCCAACGTTCTCCGCTGTGTAAGAATGATTAAAGAGGCATATCCGGATCTTCCTGTAATTGCAGGAAACGTAGCAACTGGAGACGCAACCAGAGCTTTAATCGAAGCTGGCGTAGATGCAGTTAAGGTAGGTATCGGACCAGGTTCCATCTGTACCACCCGTGTGGTAGCAGGTATTGGAGTACCGCAGATTTCTGCAGTGATGGACTGCTATGAAGTAGCAAAACAGTATGATATTCCGATTATCGCAGATGGCGGCATCAAGTATTCCGGAGATGTTACCAAGGCAATCGCAGCAGGCGGAAGCGTCTGCATGATGGGCAGTATGTTTGCAGGATGCGATGAGAGCCCTGGAGATTTCGAATTGTTCCAGGGACGTAAGTATAAAGTATACAGAGGCATGGGATCCATTGCAGCAATGGAAAACGGCAGCAAGGACCGTTACTTCCAGAGCGATGCAAAGAAGCTGGTTCCAGAAGGCGTAGAAGGCCGGGTAGCTTACAAGGGTCTGGTAGAAGATACCGTATTCCAGTTGTTGGGCGGTCTGCGTTCCGGTATGGGATACTGTGGAGCAAAGGATATTAAAACCCTGCAGGAGACAGGCAGATTTGTAAAGATTTCAGCAGCATCCTTAAAGGAAAGCCATCCTCATGATATTCATATCACCAAGGAGGCTCCAAACTACAGTGTAGATACCTGATAAAATGTTTGTGAGAAAGACTCAGGGCAGATGAATGTTTGCTCTGGGTCTTTTTGGCATATCCGGGAGATGAGAGAGCAGTTGATTTTTAACCTGAAAACCTCAGAAAAGAGATTGCGGTATCCGGATATAAAAGAGTATAATAGAGAAAAAACATATTAATGGCAGATTAGGAGGATATTACTATGTATACAGAAAATAAGACCATTCCGCTGACAGATTTAGGAGGAGGTGTGGTTCGCAAAATTTTATCTTACAGCAAAAACCTGATGGCAGTGGAACTGCAGTTTGAAAAAGGTGCAGTAGGAGCAAAGCACAGCCATCCTCATGAGCAGATGGGCTATATTGTAGAAGGATCTTTGATTTACCAGGAAGAGGGAAAAGAAGATAAGGTGCTGGTAACCGGAGATATTTACCACGTAGAACCCAATGTAGTTCATGGAGTGGTAGCAGTCGAAAATACCAAACTGCTGGATATTTTCAATCCATGCAGGGAAGATTTCCTGGAAGCAGAACAGAAATAAAACACAGATAGAAAAGATACAGATAGAAGGAGGACGACAGGATGTTGAGTTTTGGTATGCGTTGTCACGACATTTGCCCGAAAATGCCTATGGAAGAGCTGTTTCAGGAAGTAAGGGCCAATCAGATCGACCAGATTCAGCTTGCTTTTGGAAAATCCATATCGGATTATGATTTTTCTGTAGGGCATTACAGCGCAGGATTTGGCCGCTATATTGCATCCTTGCTGGAAAAAAATCAGATCCATGTGGCTGTTCTGGGGTGTTATATTAACCCGATTCATCCCATTGAATCAATGCGCCAGGCAGAGGTGGCTAAATTTATCGAGCATTTAAAATATGCAAAAATGATTGGCGCAGATATGGTAGGAACGGAAACCGGACGTCTGGATCCAGATATGAAGGCGACTCCGGAAACCTTTACGGAAACGGCATATCAGAGGCTGCTAAAAAGTATGAGGGAGATTGTATCTGTTGCAGAAAAGCTGGGGGTAATTGTTGGCGTAGAAGGAGTGTTTAATCATACCTTGTATAGTCCGGCGATGATGAAACGCTTTTTAGAAGATATTGACTCTCCAAATGTAGAAGTAATTCTGGATTCCGTAAATTTAATCCATCCGGATGAAGTGGATCATCAGGAAGAGGTAATTGACAAGGCTTTTGCCTATTATGGAGATAAGATTACCATGCTCCATATGAAGGATTTTGTTTTTGACGGCAGCAGCCAGATTTTCCGCCATGTGGGAGAGGGACTGTTCCGGTATGAACCGTTGATGAAGCATTTAAAAGAAGAAAAGCCGCACATTACCATGCTGCTGGAAAACTCTAATAAAGAGCGGTATCACAGCGATGTGGAGTTTTTGAAGGAAATTTACGACAGAGTATAAAAAATATTTTACAAAAAATTTACAACATATTGAGCGCTTTGAAGTTTTGGTTCAATATGTTGTATTTTTTATGTAAAGTACGCAGAAAATGGCAGAAATGTGGGAAAAATGTGTTTGATTTTATCAAAAAATATAGATATAATGTAGGTTAAAGGCCCATTTTAGGCCCATTTTTGGAGCCACAGAGTGATTAAAGGAAAAGGGAGCAGGGCAGGGAGACAGGTATGACAGAAGATATACAGGAGTTTGTGATTTATTTAAGGGACGTAAAGAAAACTTCAAAAAACACAGAAATTTCGTATCGGCGGGATTTGATGCAGCTGGAAGATTATTTAAGAGGACAGGGAATTACAGAGACAGACAAAGTTACCAGAACCAGCCTGAATTCTTATATCTTATATCTGGAAAAAAATGGCAAGGCCACGACTACCATTTCTAGGGAACTGGCGGCAATCAAAGCGTTTTTTCACTATGAATTTAAAGAAGGAAAGATCAAACGGGATCCAGCAGAACTTTTAAAAGCGCCGAAGGTAGAGAAAAAAGCACCGGTTATTTTAACAGTAGAAGAAGTCCAGGCGCTGTTAGCCCAGCCAGAAGGGAAAAACGCCAAAGAACTTCGTGACAAGGCAATGCTGGAACTGTTATATGCGACTGGAATCAGGGTATCCGAGATTATTAATTTAAAATTGGATGATATTAATCTGAACGTTGGATTTCTGGTCTGCAGGGACGGTCAGAGAGAACGAACCATTCCATTTGGCAAGAGAGCCTCAAAAGCGCTGAATGAATATCTAAATCAGGCGCGGGGCGAATTGTTAAAGGGGCAGGAAAGCGACTGGCTGTTTACCAACTGTAACGGAAAAGCCATGACCCGGCAGGGTTTTTGGAAGATTATTAAATACTATGGGGAAAAGGCCGGAATCCAGGCAGATATTACCCCACATTCCCTGCGTCATTCCTTTGCAGCCCACCTGTTAAGGAGCGGGGCAGATATTCAGGCCGTGCAGGCAATGCTGGGACATTCCGATATGGCGACGACACAGGTGTATGCTTCTTACCGGATTTCTGGTTGATATTTATAGTAAAAAGACTGGGAGAAAGAAACTTGACAGGATAATCCTCGTTTCTTTGCCCAGTCTTTTTTTTGGTGCGTGCAAAACATCCGGAAAAGCAGAAACGATTATCTGCCTTCTCTCATCATTACTTCAATATAAGCCAGAATCAGCGGGGCAACACCTTTTGCTTCGTTTTTCACAATTGGTTCTCGCATATAGTAGTCAAAGGTTCCTTCCCGCATTTCTTTGTTGCCAAGGCCGGCTACCAGACAGATGCTGTCTAACTGAAGTTCGCCGTCCCTTTCTGATAACTGGGTACGGCAGATGCCGTCAAATGCTTTTTTGCCATAGGCATAATAGCTGTCATCCAGAAATCCCAGGCGGACGCTTTTCATAATTGCAAATGCAAAAATAGCGGAGCCGGAAGTTTCCAGGTAGTTAGGGGCGATGCCGCCTCTGTTTACGACCTGGTACCACATACCGGTTTCTTCATCCTGATAAGGAAGCATGGCATCGATTAATTCTTTGTAGATTCGTCCAAGCTCTGCCTGTTCCTGTTCCATAGAAGCCGGCATGACATCCATGGTGTCGATTAAGGCCATAGCATACCATCCAAGGGCTCTCAGCCAGAAATTGTCAGAAAGGCCGGTAACCTTGTCGCACCAGAAGGCCTTTCTGGAATCATCATAAGCGTGGTAATACAAGCCGTTGCGGCAGTCTCGCATCAAATCGTATACGTGAAGAAACTGTTCGTAGCTGTCGCGGCATCCTTTACAGTCATTGTAAGATGCCTCATATTGCATATAGAAAGGCTGAGCCATATACAGACCATCCAGCCATATCTGGTTGGGATAAATCTTTTTGTGCCAGAAATTGCCGGTAGAAGTACGGGGCTGTTTTTTTAACTGGCTGTAAACTGTGTCCATGGCCTTCCGGTACTTTTCTTTTCCAGTCAAATCATACAAGTCGAAAAGCGTTTTTCCGGCATTTACATTGTCCAGATTGTACTCTTCTGGAGAATATGATAGAATCTGGCCGTCCTCTTTTACAAAATAGTCGATGAAGGAATCGGCAAATTCCAGATATTTGGGGTTTTTTCTTATAAGATAAAGTTCCAGAATAGCATTAATCATGCAGCCGTCCATATAGTTCCAGGAAGGTTTGGCACCTTCGCGGATTTTTTCAATATTCCAAATTGGCGCCTGAGGGGTACTTCGTTCCAGAAGCTGATCAATATAACGATCTAAAATTTCCATAATACATACTCCTTTAAATGGTGATAAAATGCAAACGTTTGCAAATACTGCAAATCATATATTGTATTGGACTATTAACATAATATCATATATGCATATGAAAGAAAATTAGGCAAAACATACAAAAAAATAATAAAAAACTAAGCTAAATACACAATTGACAGATTGGTTATAGGATGTTATTATAAAAACACGCACAGAGAAAATGCATATTTGCTTGTAAAACTTGAGAAAAACTTGAGGAAATATGAGCGATATGCATAAAATTTTAAAAAAGCTTGCAAACCTTTGCAAACAAAAAGAACCAAGCAAGAAAAGGTACAGGGGAGCAAGAGAAAGAAAGGGAGAGAAATATGAGAAAGAGTATTAAAAAAATGGCATCTCTGGTTTTAGCATCTGCTATGGTACTGTCTTTAGCAGCCTGCGGCGGCAGCGATGACAGTGCAGCAACTACTGCGCCAGCAGAAGAAGCAAAGACAGAAGCAGCAGAAGCAAATGCCGAGACTACTGCAGCTGAGCCAGCCGCAGCAGAAGGACTGACGGTTAATACTACTGATCCGATTACCATTACCATGAGCTGGTGGGGCGGTGACGGCAGACATGAGGCAACTCTGGCAGCTGTTGAAAAATTTATGGAGAAATATCCAAACATTACCGTTGAGACTCAGTATGCAGCCTGGACCGGATGGGAAGATAAGATGAGCGCTTCTTTCGCAACCGGAACTGCTCCTGATGTAAACCAGATTAACTGGAACTGGATTACTTCTTTCAGCTCTGATGGTTCTGCATTTTATGATTTAAACAAAGTATCTGATATTTTAGATTTAACCCAGTTTTCTGAGACCAATTTAAATGCTTGTACTGTTGCAAACGAGCTGCAGGCAGTTCCAGTTGCCATGACCGGACGTATTTTCTACTGGAACAAGACCACTTTTGACAAAGCAGGATTAGAGACTCCAAAGTCTTTGGCAGACTTAATGGCAGCAGGTCCTGTATTTAAAGAAAAGCTGGGCGAGGATTACTACCCGCTGGCTATGAATGAGTATGACAGAACCATCCTGATGGTATTCTATCTGGAATCCAAGTATGGCAAGCCATGGGTTGAGAACAATACTCTTCAGTACAGTGTTGAAGAAATCCAGGACGGCTTAAACTTCATTACCTCTTTAGAGGATGCTCACGTAATCCCAACTATCCAGACCCTGTTAAACGACGGCGCTGAGTCCTTAGACAAGAACCCGAAGTGGATGGATGGCAGATATGCAGGTATCTTTGAGTGGGATTCTTCCGCTTCTAAGTTTGAAGGAGCTTTAAACGAAGGCGAAGAGTTTGTAGTAGGCGAGGAATTTACCGATATGGGTGATTCCAAGGGTGGTTTCGCAAAGGTTTCCATGTGCTTTGCAATCTCTGAAAACACCGAGCATCCAGCAGAGTGCGCTGCTTTAATCAACTTCCTGTTAAACGAGGAAGAAGGCGTTAAGATTATGGCTTCTGAGCGTGGCATTCCAGCTTCTGCAGCAGGCTTAAAGGTTTGCCAGGACAATAATCTGCTCAATGAAAAGGTAGCGGAAGCAAACAGCAAGGTATTATCTCATGTAGAATTCCAGTTAGATCCAAAGTTTGAGGCAGCGGCATTAAAGAATAACGACGGCGTTTATTATGATGTTATGGCTGGCTTAAGCTACGGAGATTACGATGCAGAAGAAGCTGCTGAGGTTTTAGCAGAAGGCATTGAAGAAGTTTTAAATAAGTAAAAATATGAAAAGATTAGACGAAATTCTAAAAGAAAGAGTTTCGGAGAACGGACAAGAGCTGCTGGCAGAAAGCCGGCAGCTGGGGGAGGCAGAAGACAGCTTTATGCTGGCAGAACGCCTCCCCTTCCGGATGTTCTGTGAGACTGAGTACGGGAACAAAGAAGGCTATCAGGAGATCATTCGTCAATTCAGACAGGTCAAAGAAAGAGATTACGACCGGATGATAAAAGGAACCTGTCAGGGAAAAAAGGAAGAAAGCCTGGAACTGGCCTATTTTTTTACTGCCTGCGCGGATACCCTGGAAGTAACTTCCATGGAGATTTATGAGCATTACCGTTATCTTGCAGATTTGATGAAAGTGACAGCACGTACATTAAGAGAAGCCGGATTTTTCCAGGATAATAGAATGGGACGCCTGGAAAAAGAAACGCAGGCGCTGTTTGAAACAGCGGTTTTAAAAGGCTGCCGGTTAAAGGTGCTGTCAGCAGAAAAGTACGAAACACTCTTTTGTAAAGGAGGAAAATGAGCATGTCCACCAACAAGGGCTTTAAAAAATGGCTGTCAAACAATCTGGGCCTGGTGTTTATTCTGCCGTGGTTTA
>CAJMQQ010000051.1 GCA_905215625.1 uncultured bacterium | reverse complement strand
AGAGCATACGGCTACGGACCGTAGTGTCGGGAGTTCGAATCTTCTCTGGCGCGCTAAATAAAAGCCTCACAATCGCAGGATTGTGGGGCTTTTTCTTCTATTACCGGAACCTATAGATTTATCTTTGTCTGTTTTCAGGTGAAAGGAGTTCTTCTATGGAGTTAATCAACCAATTTATAGAAGATTATAAAAGCAAATTAAATTACTATGATATGGCTGCAAGACTGGGAGCAAAACTATTAGAAGAAGCTCTGCGCTCTTCTGGTATCCGTGCCATGGTCACTTCCAGGGCAAAAAATCCTTCCCGCTTAAAAGTCAAGGTCGAACAGCGCAGCCGAAAACGCGGGGTTCCCTACCAGACCATGACAGAAATCTATGAAGACATCGCCGACTTGTCCGGCGTCCGGGTCTCCCTTTACTTCCCTGGCGACAGAGAAAAGGCAGACAAGGTCATTAATACCTTATTTTCTGTACGGGAAACCCGAAGTTTTCCCAACGAGTCCAAACCGCCTACATACAACAAACGTTTTTCCGGTTACTGGGCCAACCACTACCGTGTCCAGATGCGGGAAGAACAGTTAGACGCCAGACAGAAAAAATACGCCCAGGTACGGCTGGAAATCCAGGTGGCGTCCGTCCTGATGCACGCCTGGTCTGAAGTAGAGCACGACCTCATCTACAAGCCGTTAAAAGGCGCTCTTTCTGAAGAAGAACTTTCTATCTTAGACGAATTAAACGGCCTTGTATTAAGTGGAGAAATTGCCTTAGAACGCCTTCAAGCCGCCGGTGACAAAAGAATCCAGAGTACGACCGCCGCTTTCAGCAATCAGTATGACCTGGCTTCTTATCTTTATAATTACTTAAATAACTCTCCTCCCTCTTCTGATATTAAAGTACGTATGGGAAATGTAGAACTGCTTTTCCGGCTTTTAAACCGTCTGAAGCTGGACAGCGTCCAGGATTTAGGGCAGATTTTAAAATCCCTTCGTCTCCAGAATGACCGAAGAACCGTATGCCAGCAGCTTACAGACCGGATTCTTTCTGGAAACAGCAGGCGCTACGCCTTGTATCTGGAACTGCATCCTCTTAGTGAAAATATGCTAGAAGAACGGAAACAGGCATTAGAACATTTTATTGATTTGTGGATTGCCTTAGAATCCTTCTTAAACCGTCTGATTCGCCGCCGTTCTCCCAAATCCAGGGGAAATGCCCTGCAGACAGCCTGCGTCAAACGGATCAAAGTATTTTCCGGTGAAGATCTGGAGATTTTTTCCAGACTGCTGGGAATCCGGAACTATTTAATACATGGGATTGAAATCCCAGGAACGGATCAGCTCAATCATATGTGCGATGAACTGGTTCACCTGATGGATCAGCTCCCTCAATTATAATTATCACTGCAAAGGAAAAGGAGATGTATCATGGATCCAAGATTTACGTTAGAAAAAAGAATTGCTGCCGAATTAAAAAGCTATGACGGCCATATGTGCTTTTATGCAGATGATTTGAAGGGAAACGTTGTAGCAATCGACGCAGACGAAGATTTTGAAACCGCCAGCACTATCAAGACTTATATTCTGGCCTGCTTATTCGACCAAATCAAACAGGGGAAAGCAGATCTGAACGATACTCTGATCTACAAAGAGAATCACTGCGTATCCGGAAGCGGCCTGGTTCATTCCCTGGATTTCGGAGCTTCGCTGCGGGTAAAAGACGCCGCTACTTTGATGATCATTGTCAGCGACAACGCCGCTACCAACATGATTATTGAATATCTGGGAATCGATACCATTAATGCCTGCATCCAGAAACTGGGATGTACATCTACCAGGCTTCACCGATATCTGCATTTTGACGGTGAAAATATGGGGCGGCTCGGCACGTCCACCCCAAGAGATTACGCCAGCATCTTTGTCCGCCTGGCAAAGCGCCAGCTTATCGGACCAGAAGAAGATGCCGCTATGATTGAAATCTTCAAACAGCAGCACTACAATTCCATGATTGTCCGTGATTTTCCAGTTTACTATATGGACGGCGAAGACAACGGAGAGGAGACTTCCATACAAGTTGCTTCCAAAAGCGGCAGTATGGACGCCTGCCGCAACGACGGCGGCATCGTCTATACCCCTTACGGCCCCTATGTCATCGTCATGATGCACAAAAATTTCAGCGACCCGATGTATTACGCCGACCACCCTGCTACCCGCTTCGGAGCAAAGGTCAGCAGGATGATGTTAGACCAATTTCTGGCGCTGGAAGGACGGTTTGTGCTGTAAAATTTACCAGTAAAGCACAGTTCCTCCTGTCTTTTCCTGGCCTTCCTCAAATACGATTACGCTTCCTAGGCCCATGTAACCGTCGGCGCCAAGCATTTCATTTGCGCCTCCGATGTCCTTATGGCCCATCAGTACCAGATAGTTTTTTCCTTTCCATGTAATCCGGAGTCCATGAGCCTCTTCTTCTGTCAGGATTCTTCCCCTGGCAGGAGAAGATACTTCTGCAAGTTCTGCCTTCGGCGTCTCATATTCTCCCTTTCTTCCTCCTGCAATGACAGTCAGAAGACAGCAGAAGCCTTCTTTTTTGCAGGATGCCTGAATTGACATATTTTCTTCCATCTGATTATAATTCCGGGACATTCTGGAAGAATAAACTCTTGTTTCCTCTCTGTCATTTCCAAAAAACAGACAATCCGATTCTACATTTCTGCCCGTGTAATGAACCCTGTTTTCTCCTTCGCAGGCAGTAAGGGTGCCATCTGGATGAAAATGATAATTCTGCTGGAAAGTGTGTTCTTCTCCTGCAAAAAATTCATCTGCAACAACATACAGATCCGTTCCCAGAGCCAGAACTTTTCTTTGAATGTAAACATTGCCTTTTCCATTGTGAAGGTAACCGCCATGTCCTCCCTGAACCAGACGGAATCCGTTTTTCTCACAGATAGGCATCTGATATGCCGGCGTCATTCCGGAGATCCCCCAGGAATCCAGGCAGACCAGATAATCTTTGCCATCAACTGACGGCGTATTATGACTGCAGGAATTTTTCAGTTCATGGCGGATTTCCCCATCCACATAATGATAACGGCCCGGATCAATCAGAACGTCTTCTCCGTTTATTACCAAATCGATATGAAGTTTGTCAGAATGGCCATGTCCTCCGCCTAAACTGCCGCAACGGAAATGGAAGAAATCGTCGTTTTCTCCCCATCCGGAACGAATATAAACGTTTCCGCTGTTTTCCAATTTATAAAATAGTTTCTCAGGTTTCTGTGCCACAATCTTCTCATAAGATTCTGCACCTTCCTGAAGGTAATCCCAGGCTCCATCAAAATCCAGACGGTCATAGCCGCCATATTTCAGCACTGGATCCTGGAATAAATATGCACTCTGGGACAAAAGATCCCGCAGATCGGTTTCATCGCTGTCTCCTTGGGCAATCTGACAATGGTTCGGCTTTTTCCAGAGTAAGTTTGCGTATGCCATCTTACGGATTTTAGCAAGAAATTCTTCTGACATATGATAGCCATAACGTCTGGAAAGGCGGATTGCCTCCAGAGCACAATGAAACACCTCATTATGATACATTGGAGACTGTTCCCATTGAACTCCGTCATCTAAAATCTGAACCCGGATTCCTTCTTCCAGACGGGAAATGGCAGTTTCTTTCCACACTTCGGCCTCTTCCTCTTCCTTTAATGCCAACGCGATTTCCAGAAGCCCGCGGCTCTCAATCACGCCCCAGTTGCTCTTTACCTGGAAGATCTGATAGGAGTCCATCAAATAGCGGGCATGAGTTTTCAGGCATTCACAGAATTGTTCCATCAGCTCGTCCGTAATATAAGGGCTGCCTTTAAAGTAAGACATCGCTTTCACCCATGTTTCCCCACGGATTCCGGCCTCAATGCTTCTCCATACAGTCTGTCTGGTTTCCTCATTGAATGGATTTTCCTGAATCCATGCCCAAAGCTGTTCTGCAAATGTTTTGGCATAGGAGGAATCTCCTGTCAGCGCATAAGCCTGTCCCAGACAAATAAAATATTGGCAGCGGTTAAACTGGTAAATGAACTCCGGATCGTCTTTTGGCATAAAATCCCATTGGATTTTCCCTTCAAAATGAACTGGCTCGTAGGTTCTCTCCATATCCCATCTTAAGTCAAATAAAAATGTATGATTTTTTGCATCTTCTGCAATCCGGAGAATATGTTCGCATTCCTCTGGCCAGAATTTTTTGCAGTAGTCTGCGCACCATGCCATCTGCTCTGGCGTAATAGAATTATTTGGATTACTGAAATATGATTGGTGCATAATAATCCTCCCTTTGTAATAAAATTCTGCTTTTCAAGCCTACTACCAGTATACACACGAATGCTGCAAAAGGAAATGCACATTTTCGGATTATGATATACAATTTTTACGAAAACTGACAGAAGAAATAGGGAGACCTCCCAAAAGAGATCTCCCTAGAACTTAAAAATATTTTTTATTGATTTCTATTGTCAAAGACAATTTCCGTTTCCCTTAAAATTATACCTGTCCGTCTGTTACACAGGCATCAATCTTATAGTTGTAGCCTAAGGTTCCGTCTACAGGAGTTACCTCGCTGATTGTACCATCTGCAGCGCCTGGTACACGGAAATCATGGCAGTCCAGTCTCTCTACCGGAGTCTCAACCGGCTTTTCCAACTGAGGAACGTAGTCGTATGGATAACGGTATGCACGATATACCATTTCTCTCATACCCTTAAACGGCGGGATATATTCCCAAACCACTTCTTTCTCAGGGGTAACTTCAAACAGACGCATATAGCAGCCTTCTGTAATCAGAGTATTGCCGTTTGGAAGTCTCTGTGCAGAACTGATTAATGGGCTGTAGAACTTGGAGTTTGCAACCAGGCCTAACATACCGCCAAAGGTCAGTCCCTTAAATTCCCAGACTACCTCTAAGGTAACCGGATCGAACTCCAGGATACGGGAATGATCGCGGATATCAGACTTGGTACCGTCTCTGCTGACTCTGCTTGGCATACCATAGCCAGCCCAGCCGCCGTTATCGAATACCAGGATGTTGCCTTCTCCCGGCAGTCCCTTTGGAATCATATGGCAGTGATGCTGTCCGATAATCTGTCCCATGATACGCAGTTCTTTGGTCTTGGTAAAGTCAGGGCCAATCTGCCATACAATCTTGCCTGTCTTTTTGCTGATAATTGCCAAAATATTTGCTTCTCTTGCATCCCAGATGATATTCTCAGGATTGAATCTCTCATCACCTGCATCATACCACTTATTGGGGCCTAATACGCTCATGGAGTTGATATGCAGCCAGTCGCCCTGTCCGCCGCCGTTTTCATGATTATTTGGGTTACGTGCCAGAACATTTTTCTGAATCTCATCAAATCCCATTTCTGCGAAATGTTTATTTGCATGCCACTCCCATACAATATTGCCTTCCCAGTCTACTTCGATAAATACATCATCCAGCAGACGGTGCTCACTTACTTTTTTATTGTAAATATCTTCATGGCACAGGATTAAAGTATTTCCGCTGTCGGTCTTGCACTCCATGCCTGGTACATAGTATCCAACCGGATTTCCCTCTCTCTGGTAGTCATGGTGCTGACGGGCAATCCATCTCTTATCGCCGTCATCATCTACTAATTCTTTCTTGTCGAATCTCCATACCACTTTGCCTTCCCAGTCAATCTGAACCAAATCCGTCTGATCCTGATAACCATATTTTGGATCACGAAGGCCTAAGCTTCCCATTAAGTATCCGCCTGGAAGCAGTTTGTTAGGGAATCCCTGAACATCCTTCCACACCTTTGCTACATTACCATTCATATCTACCAAAACAGCGCCAATGCCCTGGCACTGCATCAGAGTATAGCCGTTCCAGGCCTTCTCCGGATTGTAGATTGTAGTTCCCATTGGATATACGTTATAAAGTCCCATATAATAAAACCTCCTTTTTCAACCGGCATATGCCGGAAAACTTTTAAATGTATTTTTCAATCGCATCTATGTAATCGTCTTCTTCGTGATTACCTGCCAGTTTTTCCACCGGATCGCCATTGTCAAAAATAACCACCTGGGGAACCCCTTTCATCATCATCTTTTCAAAAAGGGCTGCCTCTTCTTCTACATCAACCTCATAAAATGGCAATTTGCCTTTGTAATCGCCTTCCAAATCTTCCAGAACTGCATGAACACCCTGGCAGACATGGCAGGATTTTCTGGAGAAAATAACCAGACAAGTCTCGCCGTCATTTTCAATATACTCTTCAAATGCACGTGAGTTTAATTTTTTCATAACATTATGCCTCCTTTTTCTCGTTTTCAAACGCTATACCAAGTATATCATGTTCTCTTTCTTAAGACAATAATTTATGTTATAGCAATTTCAGAAAAATGTGTTAAAATAGATTTAACTGTAAGTTTATTGTAGTTAAATTCTTCATAAGTTGTAACGGTTCAGGATGGGGCATCTTCTTGTCCGGCTTTGCCGAACAAGAAGCATCGGAGATTTCCCGCCGTCCCGAATGGTTACCATAAGTTTTAAAACGGAGGGAATCATATGGATGCAATGTACGATTTAATCATTATAGGAGCTGGCCCTGCCGGACTGGCAGCAGGCATTTACGGCGGACGGGCCCATCTAAATACTTTGATTTTGGAAAAAAGTACCGTAGGCGGACGGGCCTATACCACCAGGGAAATTGTCAACTATCCAGGTATCCCGTCCACTTCCGGTCCGGATCTGACCGAAAAAATGGCAGAGCACGCCAGGGGATTTGGTGTAGAGATTAAAAGAGAACCGGTAAAATCCATGGACGTAACCGGCGACATAAAATTAGTTAAAACCAGACGGCACGAATACGGCGCAAAGGCAGTCATCATTGCCACCGGCACTTCTGCCAGAATCTTAGGTATTCCTGGCGAGCGGGAACTGACCGGACAGGGCGTGGCCTACTGCGCTACCTGTGATGCGGAATTTTTCCAGGATCAGCATGTCGTTGTGGTAGGAAGCGGCGATCAGGCCATTGAAGAAGGTATGTTCATTACCAAATTTGCCAATCGGGTAACCGTTATTGTTCTCCATGATGAGGGCATTTTAGACTGTAATAAACAGGCTGCTGAAAAAGCCCTGGCTCATCCGAAGATGGACTTTATCTGGAACAGCGTTCTTACGGAAGTATGCGGAGAAGAACAGGTTACCGGCGTAAAAATCAAAAACATGAAGACCGATGAAATCACCGACTTCCCCTGCGACGGCGTATTTTTCTTTGTAGGAATGATTCCGGAGACAAAATGGATTCCGGAAGAAATCCATAAGGACGGACGCGGCTGGCTTCATGTCAACGAGCAGATGGAAACCAATGTTTCCGGCGTTTACGCAGTCGGCGACGTAAGAGACAAATATCTGCGCCAGGTATCTACTGCAATTTCCGACGGCGCTGTTGCCGCTACTGCCGCAGAACGTTATATTGAAGATATGGATTATTTCCGTGAAAAAGTAATTGAGCGTGAAACTCCTGTTGTTTTGGGCTTCTGGAGTCCAGAATACGCTGGAAGCATTGATGCGATTGGAAAGATTTCTTCCCCTTATCCGGTTATGGAAATTGATGTAACCCGGAAGAAAGCCTGGGCTGACCGCTATCACATTGAACTGAGCCAGGAAACTCCAGCCGCTGCTCTGGTGGTAGAAAAAGGAGAAGTAAAAGAGACTCTGAATCTGTAACACAGCAAACATTTGCGGCATTGCCGATACGCATAAAAGCATGGAAGGAATCGCGAAGCTTCCTGCCATGCTTTTATCTTTGCCTTTACTTTTCTCTATATTCTATCTCTAATTCTTCCGCAAGATATTCATCGCTCATGCAGTGCATATCAGAGACTCCATCCCTGACTAATTGATAGACCTGGGAATGATAAAAAAATTTCAGAGCAGCATCCAGTGAAATGTCCTGTTGCTTTGCAAAGAGTTCAATAATACGGCTGTATTTCTTTTGAAGTAAAATGGGATTTGCTTTCATACGCTCTCGCTCCTTTCGAAATGCAGCATTTTCAGTGCCTTTTCTGTCCGGAAACAGATTTGCAGATTTGGTTTTTCATAGCGCAGACGGTTAATCGCCTCATTCTTATCAATCAAACCATCAAAAAATAGTTCCACTGTATTAAACACTTTATCATTGGCGACGCCTCCAATTCTCTGCTATTTTTAATTTCTTCCTCTGTCATCAATTTTTGCCCCTCTTCGCCTTTTTTAATTCTATCTCTCAAGCTTCTACCACTAGTATACCAGATCTTCAAAAAAAGAGCAGCTTACGCTGCTCTATTTTTTCACAAATTTAATTGTCTGATTGTCTGCGTCCATCTGACACCAGGCGCCGATTGGAAGGCTTCCGGTTGGCGTATCATGTCCCACCTGAAGTCCGGCAAGAACCGGGATTCCCATCTGACCAAACCGGTCTTTTAAGAATTCGTCAATAAGGTAATCTTCCCCGTATTTGTTGATGCAGCCGCTGTAATCGCCTAACAGGATTCCCGCCGCATGGTCAAATAAGCCTGCATTTTCCATCTGGGTAATGTACATATCCAGGGAAGCAATGTGCTCGTCCACATCTTCCAGAAAAATAATGGCTCCATTGGAATCCGGCTCATAAAACGTACCCATCATACGCCCCATTACCGTCACATTACCGCCAATCAGACGGCCTTCTGCCTTTCCTCCGGTTATGGTCTGAAAGGGTCTTGTATCATTTGCAAATTCCAGTTCTTCCCAGTCTCCGATGGTTTTTAAAAAGCTTTCTCTGGTATAGTCGTCGTAATGTTCCAGAATATTGGAACTGACCATAGGGCCATGGTAGGTAACAAAACCGCACTTTTCAGAAAAGGCATTGAGCAGATTGGTTATATCTGAATATCCCACAAATACTTTTGGATGATTCCGGATCAATTCATAATCCAGATATTTCATTACCTGGGCGCTTCCGTATCCGCCGCGGATGCAGATAATGGCGTCTACTTCCTCATCTGCAAACAGAGCGTTTAATTCCTCTGCCCTGTCTTTTCCGCGGCCGCACAGATAGCCATGGAAATTACTTCCTGCGGCCAGGTTCTTTCCTGTTTTTACCTGGTATCCCAGATCTTCCAGCCGTTTTACGCATTGATTTAACCGTTCTTCCCCCATAGGGAATGCCGGCGCTGCAATCCCTATGCAGCCGCCGGCGTGTAATGTTCTTGGATAGTTCATCTTCGATTTACTCCATTGATACAGCTCTAAACAGCGGGTGTCCGGAGTTGTCACAGGTAAAGCCATTTACATAAGGCTTCACCAGAGCCATGGTATTACGGAAATACAGCGGCATTACCGGCATCTCATCCATCAGAATCTGCTCCATCTCTACAAACAGTTCCATACGCTTGTTGTTGTCTGCTAACGTAGCTGCTTCTTCTAATAAATCGTTGTAGCGGAGTGCTTCCTCGCTTCTCCAGCGGCACTCTTTTTCCATACGGCTCTTATTAAAGATACTCAGATTGGTGTTTGGATCCGGATAATCTCCTGTCCAGCCATCAAAAGCAATGTCAAAATTGCCTGCTGCGTGCTCATCCCAGTAAACCTTGGACTCAAAGGTTACAATGTCAGCATTAACTCCAAGATTTTCTTTCCACAGCGCCTGAAGAATCTGCGCTTTGTCTTTGTTTTCTTTTGTATTGGTGATGATTAACTGTAAAGTCGGGAGACCTTCGCCATTTGGATAACCGGCGTCTGCCAGCAACTGCTTTGCAGCTTCTACGTCTTCTGTAATCAGATTATTTCCAATCTTGGTACGGAAATCTTCTGCCTCTTCTGCATAAGGAATTCCAAATGGAACAAATGCATATGCAGACTTTGGTTTGGAAGGAACTGCTACCTGATTGATGGTGTCACGGGTAATTGCCATAGACAGCGCTTTTCTAACTTCTTTGGTCATATACTCTTTCTCACAGTTAAAGTCATAGTAAGAAGTACCAATCAGGTCGTAGCTGCGCAGTTCTTCACTGCCGTCATACTGAGTCATAGCCTGAGTCTCAATGGAGCCGCCGCTCATAGCGTCTACGTCACCGGCATTGTATGCAGACAGAGCTGCTTCTGCCTGTTCAATAAAAATCATCTCGACGCCATCTAATGCTACGGTATCTGCAAACACGTAGTTTGGATTTTTTACCAGGGTATATCCTTCCTGAGGCTTAATCTCTCCCATCATAAACGGGCCGTTGCACACGTAAGTCTCTGCAGACTTGGTCCAGACTTCAGCGCCTTCTACCGCTTCCTTCTTAACCGGAGCAAAGTTATTGGCTGCAGTTAAGTTTACAAAGTAAGGAGTTGGATTATTTAAGACTACCTCCAGCGTGGTATCGTCAATGGCCTTTACACCTACCTCATCTGCCTCGCACTGGCCGTTGTTGTAAGCTTCGCCATTCTTAATGTAGTATAACTGCCATGCTGCTGTAGATGCAGTCTCCTGTTTTAACTCTCTCTTCCAGGAATATTCAAAATCTGCTGCTGTTAAAGGAGAACCATCGGACCACTTTAATCCTTCCCTCAGCTTAAATGTATAGGTCAGACCGTCATCAGAAACCGTATAGCTTTCCGCACAGGCTGGCTCTACTCCGGAACCATCAGCAGAATACTGGTACAGTCCGGTAAACAGATTTAACAGCACATTAGAAGAAGATGCATAGTTGTTCATATTTGGGTCTAAGGTCTCCGGTTCTCCGCTCATAACATAGCGAAGTACGTTTCCTTCTGGTTTGGCAGCATCTCCTGCCGGCTGAGCGCCATTTGCAGCAGCAGCAGTGGTATCTCCTGCAGCATCCTGTCCACCGCCGCATCCTGTAAGCAGGGACATTGCCATTACAGATGCAAGGATTGTACTCACCAATCTTTTTTTCATAATCTTTCCTCCTTCTTTGTTTTAAAATATTTTGGGATTTCCCCTTTATTCAAACAAATGACAGGCAACAAAGTGCTTCTCATTTATTTTCTTTAATTCCGGCTTCTCACAGGCGCAGACTTCTTTTGCATACTGACAGCGGGAACGGAACGGACAACCCGGCCCCGGATTAATAGGAGACGGCACATCGCCTTGAAGAACAATTCTCTGGCTGGCCTCTGCCTTGTCCGGATCTGCCACTGGTTCTGCGGAAATCAATGCTTTAGTATACGGATGCATCATATTGTCGTATAATTCATTCACTTCTGCATATTCCACCAGATTTCCCAGGTACATCACGCCAACCTGATCGGAAATATGGCGTACCATAGCAAGGTCATGGGAAATAAATAGGTAGGTAAAATTAAATTTATCCTGCAGATCTTCCAGAATATTGATGACCTGCGCCTGAATGGACACATCCAGAGCGGAAATCGGTTCGTCGCAGACAATAAACTCCGGTTCTGCGGCTAATGCTCTTGCAATGCCGATACGTTGTCTCTGACCGCCGGAAAACTCATGGGGATAACGGTTTAAATGATCCGGCTTTAATCCAACCAGTTCTACTAACTGGCGTACCCGATCCATCACATCTTTTCCCTGCATCAGGTTCATAAAACGGATTGGCTCTGCAATAATATGAGCGACATCCATTCGTGGATCCAGGGATGTATATGGATCCTGGAAAATCATCTGGATTTTTTTCCGGTAAGGAAGCATCTGGCCGTCATCGAATCCTGTAATGTCTTCTCCGTCATATAAAATCTTTCCAGCTGTAGGTTCATAAAGCTTTAATACGGTACGTCCTATGGTGGTTTTTCCACATCCGGATTCTCCTACCAGACCCATGGTCTCGCCTTTTGCAATGGAAAAGCTTACGTCATCTACTGCTTTTAAAATATTGGGTTTTTTAAAAAGTCCTGCTTTCAGTTCAAAATACTTTTTTAAATTTTGGACTTCCAGGCAGTTTTCCCGGTTACTGCTGATGCTCATACAGCTTCACCTCCCCTTTCTTTGCTTTTACAGAAGGATTGTGAAGCCAGCAGGCGCTTCTGTGGCCTTCTCCGATTTCTGTCAGTTCTGGCAAATGCTCTTTGCACAATTTCATCGCGTATTTGCAGCGGGCTGCAAATGGACATCCCTTCGGCGGAGCAAGCAGATCCGGCGGAGTCCCGTAAATGGGCACCAACCGCTGTTTGTCGTGTTTTGGGATGGATTCCATCAGTCCTAACGTGTATGGATGTCCGGTCCGGTAGAAAATATCCCGTACAGAACCTTCTTCCATAATCAGTCCGCCGTACATGACCACAACTCTGGTACACATACTGGCAATCACGCCTAAATCATGGGTAATGAGAATCAGGGACATATGATACTGCTCTTTCATCTCCTGCATTAATTCCAAAATCTGTGCCTGAATGGTAACGTCCAGCGCCGTTGTCGGCTCATCTGCAATCAGAAGCTTTGGCGCGCAGCTAATGGCAATGGCAATCATGACTCTCTGACGCATACCGCCGGATAGTTCATGTGGATACTGCTTTAACCGTTTTTCCGGATCCGGAATGCCTACCTGCTCCAAAACTTCTACTGCACGTTTTCTCGCTTCTTTTTTACTTAATTTTTTATGCCGGATCAGCGGATTGCATACCTGTTCTTCGATGGTAAACAATGGATTTAAGCTGGTCATGGGATCCTGGAAAATCATGGAAATCTGATTTCCCTGATATTTGCGCATTTCTTTTATCTCTTTATGGAGCAAATCTTCTCCGTCAAAGGTAATGGAATCTGCCTTCAAATCTGCATTCTCTGCTAAAAGGTGCATGATAGACAGCATACTTACGGATTTTCCACAGCCGGATTCTCCTACGATTCCAAGGCTTTCCCCCTTGTCCACATGGATGGAAACACCTCTGACTGCTTTTACCTGCCCGTCGTCTGTAGCAAAACTGGTGTGAAGATTTTTCACATCCAGCAGTACCTTATTTTCCGTATTGTTCATCTTAGGTTCTCCTGATTCCAACTTATTTTTTCAGTCTGGGATCCAATGCATCCCGAAGGCCGTCTCCAATAAAGTTTAATGCAAAAATCGTAATGCTGATGGCTACTGCCGGGAAGAACATCTGGTAAGGATAGGAAAACAGATATTCAATGGCGTCGTTTGCCAGAGTTCCCCAGCTTGCTTTTGGCACCTGGATGCCGATTCCGAGAAAACTAAGGAATGCTTCCTGGAAAATCGCAGACGGAATTAAAAAGGTTACAGTTACAATAATGGTTCCAATGCTGTTTGGAATCAGATGGTGAATCAGAATCTGCCATTTGCTCAGTCCACAAACCTTTCCTGCAAGTGCAAAATCCTGTTCCCTCAACGTCAGAATCTGTCCTCTTACCATTCTGGCCGTGGTAATCCAGTAGGTCAGACACATAGCGATTAAAATGCTCTTCATGGTATTTCCAAGGAACATCATAATCAAAATCAGGTAAATCAGACTTGGAATGCCGCAAAGCACATCCACAATACGCATCATAATCATATCGGTTTTTCCGCCAAGGTATCCGGCAATTCCACCGTACAGCACGCCAATGATCATATTGATGAATGCAGCAGTAAATCCAATGGTAAGGGAGATTCTGGCTCCATACATGGTTCTGACAAAAATATCTCTGCCCAGCTTATCGGTTCCAAACCAGTGGGCTTTGCTGGGCCACTCTAAGATATGAGCAAAATCCGTCTGATCATATGTATAAGGAGAAAAGATTGGGCCGAAAATGGCAAATAGAGTCATAATTGCAATGACTGCAATGCCAAACATTGCCAGCTTATCTTTTTTCAGCCGTCTCCAGCACATCTGTAAATAGGAAATGCTTTCCCTTTCAATGCTTTCGGCCTCTCGGTCTGAATCTGTCAGGTCTGCCAGCAAATCTTCCGGAATCTCATCTGTCATGGAATATGAGGTTCCCGCTGTCTCCTGAACCTGGGCCATATCTTTTTTCTTCATGTTAAACACTCCTATTTATCAATCTTTACTCTTGGGTCAATCAGAGCATACATAATGTCTACAATGATGTTAACAACGATAATTAACGCTCCTACAAACAAAGTCAGGCCCAGGGTTACCGAATAGTCCCTGTCGCTGATGGCAGTTACAAAATATCTTCCCAGGCCAGGTACGGAAAACATCTTTTCGATAATAAACGTACCGGTTAAAAGCGCCGCTACCATAGGGCCTACATAGGTAATAATGGGCAGCAGGGAATTTTTCATGGCGTACTTGCCAATTACTGCAAATTCCGGCACGCCTTTTGCCCGCTCTGTCCGGATATAGTCCTGACGCATAGTTTCCAGCATGGAAGAACGCATCAGTCTCGTAATGTAAGCAATCTGGGAAAATGCCATACAGAATACCGGTAAGATATAATGTTTCCAGGAAGTCAATCCATAAGACGGGAAAATCTTCCACTTTTCACAGAAGAAATACATCATCAGAACGCAGATAACGAAAGAAGGAACCGACACGCCTATGGTGGCAAATACCATGGCCGCTCCGTCCGGCCATTTTCCCCGCTTAACCGCAGCCACCACTCCCAATGGAACTCCGATTGCCAGGGAAATCAGAACGCCCCAGAATCCTACTTTTGCAGATACCGGAAACCCCTGGGCAATTAACTCATTTACTGTCGTGTCCTGTTTCTTAAAAGAAGTACCCAGATTTCCCTGAGCCAGGTTTTTCAGATAACGGACATACTGTTCCGGAATCGGATCATTCAGTCCATACTGTTCGGTAATCTTTTCCAGAATCTTTGGCGGAACGTTCCGGTTTTCAGCCGGGCTGAACGGGCCGCCTGGAATGATGTGCAATAAAAAGAAGGTAATTGTTATCAGTACAAACAGGGATACAATTCCTGCTCCGATTCTCTTAAAGATGTATTTGACCATTGTCATTCCTCCCTTTCTTCTCCGCGGTGGAATGTGTATAATTACTCACTGCGCATAATTAAGTTTCATTTTACATAGTATTAGTCCAAAAGTCAAGTAAAGGTGTCTTTATATTTGCCGATATTTGGCTTATCTCTTGACAATTCTTCTACTTTTTGTGTAGGATGAAGAAAGAATGTGCCGAGGCTTGTCCTCATTGATAAGGAGATTTGGAAATGTCTGTAAAATCATCCGTATTAACTTACCTGGAATCCCAGAAAAGCCGCTACGTTTCCGGTGAAGAACTGGCCGCCCGTTTGTCTTGTTCCCGCACTGCGGTCTGGAAAGCCATCCAGTCTCTGCGGCAGGAAGGGTATACTATCAAAGCTGTTACCAACAAGGGGTATCTTCTGGAAAAAGACAGCGGACTGCTGTCTGCCGATATGATTTCTTCTTACTTGAACTCCCCTGATATTCCAGTGATGGTCTATAAAAAAGTAGCTTCCACCAATCTGCTTCTGCGCCAGAAAGCGTTGGAATCCGCTTCCTCTCTTCCTGGTGTCCCCTCTCTTCCAGATGGATCCATGGTTCTGGCTGAAAGCCAGAGCGCCGGACGCGGACACTTAGGACTCGGTTTCTTTTCTCCGGAAAAATCAGGTCTATATCTGAGCATTTTATATCACCCAAAAGCCCTGCTTGCCCAAAGCCGTCTGGTTACGGCTGCAGCCGCAGCCGCTGTCTGGGATGCCGTCCATTCTGTGTGCGGATATGATCTGGACATCAAGTGGGTCAACGACCTATATTTTCAAGGAAAAAAAGTATGCGGCATCCTGACAGAAGCTTCTTCCAGCTTCGAAACTGGAGAGATTGACTGCATTATTATAGGAATCGGACTCAATTTATCAGAGCCAGACGGTGGGTTTCCGCCTTCTTTCGGTTCCGATATTGGCGCAATTACCAAAGACGGCTGTACCCCTGACGGCCTTCCCATCAACCGGAACCGCCTGGCTGCCGCTATCTGCAGCACGTTTCTGCAGTTGGCAGATTCCCCATCTGTCCCAGAGATCTATCGGAGCCGCAGCATGATTCTTGGTCGGTCCGTCATTATAACCGGCCCTGACGGAATTTCCCAGACTGTCACGCCCCTGTCTATTGAAAATGACGGCAGTCTCACCTGCCGTACTGAAACTGGATCCATCTGTTCGTTCCCTTATGGCAACATACGCCTGACCGATTAACGGCCAGGCGTATGTTTTTGATAAATTATTCATTTTGTCTTATAATTATAGACTAATCCATCCCATTACATTGGCAATCGAACTTAACAGGATAATTACCAGAAATGCTGGTGCAAGATATTTTAAAAAGAAATTGTACATCTTTTTCCGCTTAAACGAAGAGGAAATCTCCACTTCTTCTGCAATCTTCTTTAATCCTACAACCCTGAGAACCAGAATGCAGGTTGCAAGAGCCGCAAGAGGCATCATTACCGAGTTGGTCAGGAAATCAAAGAAGTCTAAAATTGACATTCCAAATGGCTTGATAAAGTCTAATACATTAAATCCCAATGCAGATCCAGATCCCAGCACAATCAGAACAAGTCCCATCAGCAGAACGCTTGCCTTACGATTGATTCCAAGCTGATCCGTAATGGTGGACACGCTGGTTTCCATCAGGGAAATCGCGCTGGTCAGAGCTGCAAAGAATACCATCAGGAAGAACATCACGCCTGCGACAGTTCCCATTCCCATACTTGCAAATACCTTTGGTATGGTAATGAACATCAGAGACGGACCTGCCTGCAGGGTCTCAGGCGCACCGCCGGAAAATGCGAATACTGCCGGAATGATCATCAGGCCTGCCAGCATTGCAATTCCCGTATCAAAGACTTCTACCTGTCTGGTAGACTGCTCAATATCCACATCTTTTCCAATATAGGAACCATACGTATACAGAATACCCATTGCAATGGAAAGAGAGTAGAACATCTGCCCCATTGCCGCTACAACGGTCATCCAGGAAAAGTTTTTAAAATCCGGAAGCAGGAAATACTTTACACCTGCCATAGCCCCTGGACGGGTAACCGAATAGATTGCCACAAAAATTGCCAGAATAACCAGAATCGGCATCATAATTTTTGATCCCTTTTCTACTCCATGCTCAACTCCTGCCATAATTACGGCAATCACGCAGACTGCAAATAACAGGAACCAAATCTCCATGCTAGCCCCATTTTGGGTAAAGTTGGTAAAATACTGATCCTGTGCCAAAACCTGGGCATTTCCTCTTAAATATTCAAACAGATATTTTAAAACCCAGCCGCCGATTGCGCTGTAATAAGGAACAATCAGCATCGGAATGACTGCGTTCAGCCAGCCTCCTATTTTAAAGGCCTTTCCCTTTCCAAAGTGCGCAAATGCGCCTACCGGACTTTTCTTGGTCATACGGCCCAGCGCTGTCTCCGTAACAATCAGTGTATATCCGAAGGTCAGCATGAGAATCAGATATACCAGCAAAAACATTCCGCCGCCAAACTTGGCTGCCAAATAAGGAAATCTCCATATATTTCCTAAACCGACTGCAGAACCTGCCACAGCCAGCACATAGCCTAATCTTCCTGAAAAGCTTGCTCGCTCGCTTTTCGGTTTTTTCTGGTCATTCTTGTTGTCCATTCCTCTTTCCTACCCTTTCTTAATGTATATAATTTCTATTATAGCGTAAAATCACCTTAATGTCTCGCTATTTTTAAAAAAGGTGTAAAAGAGCCGGATTTCGGTGACAAAACCATCACCGGTTTACAGAAGTCCAATCATATTCCAATAGGGAATTCCCAAAATCAAGAGATACAAAAAGGCTACTGCCATTTTCATGGCCATACCTTTCATAAAGTCTTTTAAGGTCATAAGACCATATGAAAATGGAATCAGATACAATGCACATTCATAAGGAAGAATTAGCTGATCCAAACCCTGATAAAACGTATACAGAACCGGATATGGATTGACTCCCACATTTTCTGCAATTTGCGCCAGCGGCGCTCCCAATGAGGCCATTGCCGCTAATGGGGTCAGCAGGAAGTTTACCAAAACAGCTATCAGCCATACAGCTGCCAAAAGAACAGTATGGTTAAGTTTATACAGATAAGGGAATAATATATCTGCCAGAATCTGGCCAAATCCCAACTGGTTTGCTACCATACCAATGGTCATACATCCTGTGATGAAAAACAGGAATGGGTAGTTCACCTGCCGTATATCTTCTTCTTTGGAAATTCCAATGATCGGAATAAACCCTGCAAAAGCAGCAATCAGGAAACCATACATCATTTCTTTTCCGCTAATCAGATATAAAAACAGACATACAATAATCACTGTCGCTTTTTTCTCTGCCGCAGTAATCTTACCCAGTTTTTTCTGTTCGCTGACATAGTATTCTTTTCCGTTAATCTTCATCTCTGCGCGGAACATCTTTGACAAAAGAAATATCAGCAGCGGTATCATCGGAATAAATATGGCATTTTGCTTTAAATAGTCAATATATAAAATCGGCTTTTCTGCTGCGCCCATTAATACGCCTGCATTGCTGGGATCAAAAATAAAAAATCCAGGGACTAATGTGGAGAATACTCCTGCCAGCATAATTCCAGCGCCAGCTTTTGATTTTTCAATTCCCAGGGCTTTGCAGATACTATAGGTAAAAGCCGCCGTTACCGGCACAAATCCTCCCGGCATAACAAAATTGGAAATCATGCCAAATAGAAATATCCCCCAAAGGATCCCGTTATACGTTCCTCCGGTTTTTACAATACACCAGACTGCCACCCTTCTTAAAAGTCCGATCCGCTCCAGCGTATTAGACAAAATAAACGCGCCTAATACCATCCAGGGGATATTTGTCGTCCAGGGCGCATATACCAGTTCAAACGAAGACAGATTTAAAATCAAATATCCAATGGGAAGCAGAATTGCGGTTACTGCATTTGGAAGCAGTTCCAGGCCAAACGTCAAAACTCCCCATAAAGTCAAACACAAAAACAGCTTAATCTCATGAGTAAATGCTCCCTGTTCCGGCAAAAACAGAACCACGGCCGGAATTCCCAGCG
>CAJMQQ010000050.1 GCA_905215625.1 uncultured bacterium | reverse complement strand
ACTTATTAACCAAGATACATGGATTTATGTATCTAAAAGATATTATACGAGAGATGATGGGATGAAATACGCAGGGGATTAGAGAACAAATGGAAACTACCGACTATTTAGGAAATTATTACGAAGAACTGTTTTTTGGACACGTAAACAGACGTTATCGGGCGATGACTGCAGGGGAGATGAAAAAGCGGGCGGAAAAATTGTGCCAGGCAACATTGGATGAAATTGAGCGGCCAAATGAGCTAAGCGACATCCACGCCATGCTGTCTAAGGTCTGTGCATATCTGATGCATAAGGAGCACACGGTTCGTCAGGATGACCAGAAAGCGCTGATTCAGGATTATACGGTTCAGGCAAAGGCGTTTTGCCAGATTCTGGCGGTAAAAGATCTGCAGTTTCTTCCTCCTCTTACGGTGGAAGAACTGGATCAGATTTTAAAGATGCAGGGAATCCGCCGTTATTTATTAAATAATTCATTAGACAGGGCCTATCAGTTATTTTATATTCCCAAGGCCATTCAAAAAGGAATTGTGTCTTCTATGGAAAAGAAGCCGGAGGATGAATATCCGGAAACCAGGGCGATGAAGCGGAAGTTTATTCTACATATCGGTCCTACCAACAGCGGCAAGACCCATGATGCGCTGGAGCGGTTAAAGCAGGCGTCTCATGGCGCTTATTTTGGGCCGCTGCGTCTTTTGGCGCTGGAAGTTTACGACAAATGCAACGCAGAACAGGTACCTTGTTCCATGATAACCGGAGAAGAGACCATTGAAGTACCGGGGGCAGTGTGCCAGTCTTGTACCGTAGAAATGTTAAATGATCACGAATATTTTGACATTGTGGTAGTGGATGAATGCCAGATGGTAGGCGATCCTTATCGGGGCCATAACTGGACCAGGGCAATTCTGGGACTTCGGGCAGAAGAGATTCATTTATGTATGGCGCCAGAGGCAGAATCCATTATTACCCAGATGATTAAACGCTGCGGCGACAGTTACCGGATTGTACGCCATAAGAGAAATACCCGTCTTACGGTAGAGCGGAAAGCATACTCCATGGTAAGCGATTTGAAAAAGGGAGACGCCTTAATCGTATTTTCCAAAAAGTCGGTACTGGCTCTGGCGGCTCATCTGGAAAAACAGGGGATTGCCTGCAGCGTCATTTACGGAAGCCTTCCGCCTGCCACCCGCAGGGAACAGGTGCGGCGTTTTCTGGAAAAAGAGACAGACATTGTGGTCAGTACAGACGCAATTGGAATGGGGCTGAACCTGCCGATCCGCCGGATCGTATTTGTAGAAACGACGAAATTTGACGGTGTGGCAAAACGGACCCTGGAACCGGCTGAAATCAAGCAGATTGCAGGAAGAGCTGGACGATTCGGAATTTATGAAGAAGGATTTGTAGCGGCTGTAGACGGAATTGACATTATTGAAGACGGTCTTTCCCGTCTGCCGGTTCCGATTATGAAAGCTTATGTAGGATTTCCAGAGCAATTGTTGGAGCTGCCTGCCGAAATCGACAATCTGATTAAGATCTGGGCGTCTATGGACGCGCCGGCGATTTACCAGAAAATGGAAGTGGATGAACTTCTGGCGCTGTACCAGCATTTCTTGATGGTACATCGGGAACGGCTTCATGAATTTGAAAAGCAGGAGATTTACAAGCTGATTACCTGTGCCATTGATATTAACAACAAACTGGTAGTAGATTTGTGGAAAGATTATTGCCGGGAATACCGGGATGTGGATGAACTGGAATTCCCTTATAGCCCTGGAACGGATTTATATGATCTGGAAAGCTATTATAAAATGCTGGATTTGTACTTCCAGTTTTCCCGAAAGGTGGGGCTGCCTGTCCAGACAGAAAATCTAATGGAAGAGCGGCGGGAGACAGAAGAAGAAATCAGCCGCATTTTGAAAAATGAGTGCGGAAGCTATTCCCGAAAGTGTTCCGTCTGCAAGCGGGAGCTGGCCTGGGATTACCCCTTTTCCATCTGTGAGAAGTGCTTTGAGCGGGGAAAAAATGATAAAATCCGCCGGGGCGGACACCGGTATGGCGGGTACAAGGGGAGAAAATAGAAACTCCCCTTACTGCGCCACCAGAATTTCCACCGCATTTTTTTCTCTCAGGGCGATAACGGCACAGCGTACCAGATAGGCAGACATGGAACCGTTCTGTCCCTTTAATACACAGGTGACGCGTTCGCCTGGTGCAAAACCCAGATCGCGAAGGCGCAGGGAAGAATCCTCGTCTCCGGCAAGGAAGACGATTTTGCCGGTTTCCCCCAGCCCGATTTGGTTTAATGGAACAATCATGCCATTCACATCACAGAGTTTCAGTTACTTCTAGGATATGAGGGAAACTGGAACCGGTGCGTCAATTTCCATAGAGTCCGGGCGAATCTGGCAATCCATTGCAAGAATTACGACGCCGGCTTTTTTAGCCGCAGCCAGGGCGTCGGCAAATTCCGGATGGGTTTGGCGATTGGGAGTAAAACCGGACATTTCTTTCATCTGGATGACAAATAAGAGAAAACAGAGAAAACCATCCTGGGACGCTTTGATTAGCTCTTCCAGATGCTTGACGCCCCGTTGGGTAGGAGCGTCCGGAAACATAGCCAGGCCATTCTCTTCTAAGGTCACGCCTTTTACTTCCATAAAAGAAGGGCGGCCGTCTAACAAAAAGGCCAAATCAAAACGGGAATTTCCGTAGGTCACTTCCCGCCGTATATCGCTTACCAGAGCATTTTTAAGGCCCTGGCTTTGCAGCCATTCCCAGGCAGCCTGGTTGGGAGCCTGGGAATCCATATTGATAAGAAGGGGAGGTTTTCCTTCTCTTTTTTTATATACTCCGATGAGAGAATAGGCTGTTTTTCTCCCTTTGGCCAGGGCGTCTTTGTGATATTCCAGCAGGACCGTTACGCCTGGAATGAGAAGTTCTCTGCATCTTCCGGTATTTTTTACGTGACATACAACAGTCTGGCCATCTAAATTTACATGGGCAATAAAGCGGTTGGGGCGGGCCAGAAAAATCCCCTCTTTGATACAATCATAATGCATAGTCTGACACTCCTGACCTTGTTGGTGATAATGATATCGCTGCAGCCAGTATAGCGAAAAAAGGAAGAGATTGCAAATGTTTGCATAAAACAGACAAATGTGCGTCGCAGACGATATTATCCTTGCGTCTCCTTGTAAAATGTGCTAGAATTTCCACAAATCATAAGAACGTTAGAAAAGAGGAGGCAATTATGGCATTATTCTATCAGAGCACCCGCGGAAAAGAAACCGGCGTTACGGCATCCCAGGCCATTTTAAAAGGTCTGGCAGAGGACGGCGGCCTGTTTATGCCTACTGAAATTCCTGTACTTTCCATCCCAATGAAGGAGCTTGCAGGAATGTCCTACCAGGAAACTGCTTATGAAGTAATGAAGCTGTTCCTGACTGATTACACAGAAAAAGAGTTAAAAGACTGTATTGCCAAAGCATATGATGACAAGTTTGATGTCGAGGAAATCGCACCTCTTGCCAAAGCAGACGGAATGTATTTCTTAGAGCTGTTCCATGGAAAAACCATTGCATTTAAAGATATGGCATTATCCATCCTGCCCCATTTGATGACAACGGCGGCAAAGAAGAACGGCACAGACAAAGAAATCGTAATTTTAACCGCTACATCCGGGGATACGGGAAAAGCGGCAATGGCCGGATTTGCCGATGTGCCTGGGACACGGATTATTGTATTTTATCCAAAAGGCGGGGTCAGCAAAGTCCAGGAACTGCAGATGCGTACCCAGAAAGGTAACAATACCAGTGTGGTTGCCATTCATGGAAACTTTGACGATGCCCAGACCGGCGTAAAGAAGCTGTTTAGGGACGAGGAATTTGCAAGAGAACTGGCAGACAGAGGATTCCAGTTTTCCAGCGCCAACTCCATTAATATCGGCCGTCTGGTTCCCCAGGTAGTTTACTATGTGTATGCGTATGCAAAGCTTTTGGAAAATGGAGAAATCGAAGACGGAGAGAAGATCAACGTAACGGTCCCTACCGGTAATTTTGGAAATATTCTGGCGGCATATTTTGCAAAACATATGGGAGTGCCGATTGATAAGCTGATTTGCGCTTCCAATGAAAATAAGGTGCTGTATGATTTCTTTACCACAGGCACTTATGATAGAAAGAGAGAATTTATCCTGACCAATTCCCCGTCTATGGATATTTTGATTTCCAGCAACTTAGAGCGTCTGATTTATTTGAGCACAGGCTGCGATGCAGGAAAAAATGCAGAATTGATGGAAAATTTAGGCAAAAACGGCGCGTATACCATTACAGAAGAGATGAAAAAGGCCATGTCTGATTTCTGGGGCGGTTTTGCTACTCAGGAGGAAGACGGCGCGATAATCCGCAAGGTATTTAAAGAAACAGGCTATCTGATGGATACTCACACCGGCGTCGGCGCGGCAGTTTACCAGAAGTACCAGAAGGAGACCGGTGACCAGACAAAGACTGTCATTGCCTCTACTGCAAGTCCGTATAAGTTTTCCAGAAGCGTGATGGAAGCCATCGCAGGGCCGCAGAACGAGCAGGATGAGTTTGCACTGATTGACGAAATGAGCCGTCTGTCCGGAACAGAAATCCCCCAGGCAGTAGAGGAAATCCGTACTGCAGCCATCTGCCATAACAGAGAGTGCGACGTAGAAGCCATGAAGGCAGAGGTAAAAGATATCCTGAAAAACTAACTCTTTTCAAGAGAAGGAAAATGCGCTATAATGGTAACAGTGAGTGCGATAAAAAGCCAACTAATCACAATATGAGGGAGGTCTTTCCAAATGTTAGTTTCAGCAAAAGAGATGCTTGAGAAAGCAAGAGACGGAAAATATGCAGTAGGTCAGTTTAATATCAACAACTTAGAGTGGACAAAAGCAATTCTGCTTACCGCAGAAGAGTTAAAATCCCCGGTTATCCTGGGCGTATCTGAGGGCGCAGGCAAGTATATGACTGGTTTTAAGACCGTAGCTGCTATGGTTTCTGCAATGATCGATGAGTTAAATATTACCGTTCCGGTAGCTCTTCACTTAGATCATGGTACTTATGAGGGATGCTATAAGTGTATCGAGGCTGGATTCTCCTCCATTATGTTTGATGGTTCCCATTATCCCATTGAAGAGAATGTAGAGAAGACCAAAGAACTGGTTAAGGTTTGCGCAGAAAAAGGAATGTCCTTAGAGGCAGAAGTTGGTTCTATCGGCGGCGAGGAAGACGGCGTTGTTGGTATGGGCGAATGCGCAGATCCAAACGAATGCAAGATGATTGCAGATTTAGGCGTAACCATGCTGGCTGCAGGCATCGGCAATATCCACGGCAAATATCCGGCTAACTGGGCTGGTTTAAGCTTTGAGACCCTGGAAGCTGTCAACAAGGCAGTAGGCAATATGCCATTAGTTCTGCATGGCGGTACTGGTATCCCGGCAGATATGATTAAGAAAGCTATCAGCCTTGGCGTAGCAAAGATTAACGTAAATACTGAGTGTCAGTTAGCATTTGCGGCTGCTACCAGAGAGTACATCGAGGCAGGCAAAGATCAGCAGGGCAAGGGATTTGACCCAAGAAAGCTGTTAGCTCCTGGTACAGAAGCAATCAAGGCTACTGTAAAAGAGAAGATGGAGCTGTTTGGTTCTGTAGGAAAAGCTTGATGATTCCATAACAAACGAGAGGCTGCTGCAAATAAGAAGAGGTTTGCAGCGGCCTCTTTTTTCGCGCTATAGTGGAAAAGACGAAGGAATGACAGATAAGGAGAAATGTTATGCCGATAGGAGTAATTGCAAACTGTACAACGATTATCGCAGGGGGACTGCTTGGAACCGTGGCAGGACACAAAATACCGGAGCGATTAAAAACCTCTCTGACCAGATTGTTTGGCGTGTGCGCCATGGGAATCGGAATTTCCTGCATTATGAAAATGGCGACCTTGCCGGCGTCGATTCTGTCGCTGGTGCTGGGTTTGATTATCGGGGAACTGTGCGATTTGGAAAACCGGATTCAGAGCGGCGTGGGCAAGATTCAAAAGCCGCTGTCCAAAATCCTGTCTTCTGGAAAACAGGAGGATCCGGAAGTATTTATGGAAGAGTTTATCAGTATTCTGGTGCTGTTCTGCGCCAGCGGCACCGGACTTTTTGGAGCTATGCAGTCCGGCATTACAGGAGATCACAGCGTTCTTCTGACCAAGTCCATTCTGGATTTTTTTACCGCTGCAATTTTTGCAGCTAATTTAGGTGGACTGGTAAGCCTGATTTCCATTCCGCAGTTTTGTATTATGATGATATGCTATCTGGGCGCGTCGGTTATTATGCCGCTGACCAATGAGACTATGCTGGGCGATTTTTCCGCAGTAGGGGGATTGATCAGTCTGGCTACTGGTTTCCGGATTGCAGGAATCCAGAATTTCCCAGTGGCCAATATGATTCCGGCAATGATTCTGGTTATGCCCCTGTCTGCGCTGTGGAATAATTTCCTGGTTCCATTTCTGTAAGTTCACAGAATTTACACCGGATTTTCACAGACTGCCCACAGTTTGAACACAATTTTCCAGTAAACTCCTTTTTGTAAACAGCAAGGATATTACAAAGCAGTAAGGAATTTCAAAAAGGAGACATGGATATGACGAAAAAGAAGAAATTGACGGCAGCGCTTTCCACAGCATCTCTTCTTGCCATTGCCGCCTGCGGGACGGCATTTGCAGGAACTGCCCATTGGGATCAGGAAGGAGAAGACTGGGTATACTTAGACAGTGATGGCGATAAAGTAACAGATACCTGGAAAAAGAGCGGAAGCAACTGGTTTTATTTAGACAGTGACGGTTATATGGCAAAAGATACCATTATAGTTTCCGGATCCAATGATGATAAGTATTATGTGGACGCCAATGGAGCAAAGGTAACCAATACCTGGGTTTCCATGGACAATGAAGGAGACAATGAGTGCTCGGATCAGGAAGACATCTCTACGGTCTGGTATTATTTTGATTCAAACGGAAAGGCAAAACGGGCAGACAGCGGATCAAAGGTTTATACCAACATTCCATATGGAGACGGAAACCAGAAAGGTACATTTGCCTTCGATGAGGACGGCCATATGCTCAGCGGATGGCAGGACATTGAGCTTTCCAGCGGAAGTACAGTCAGCTATTATTTTGGAGAAGAAAATGAAGGCTGGGCGGTAACTGGCTGGCAGTACCTGGAGATGCCGGATACTGCTGAAGAGGACAGCGAAGGACCGGAAGAAGACGAGGCATGGTTCTATTTTGGCGATAACGGCAGAGCTGTGAAAGAACAAACCAAGTACATTAACGGACAGTATTATACATTTGATGAAAACGGAGCAATGGACGACACATGGGTAACCGGAACGCCTGGAATTTCCAGTTCTACGGCGAATATAGCCAGCGATGCGGCTGCCTTCTATACAGAGGATACCGGATACCGCAGAACTGGCTGGATTTATACATACGATCCGGAAGATGAGGATGAAGAAGGCGATGAATATTGGTTTTATCTGAGCACCAAGGGCGAGGCGTTTAATGACGAAGCCAAGGATGCCATTATTGGAGAAGCCACCGGAGTTACTGCAACAGACTTACATGACGGCGACGTGTATGAGAATATAGCTGCAAAGGTAATTAAGAACAAGACCTATCTGTTTGACGGCGACGGCCATATGCTGACCGGGGTTTTGAAACTGGAAGGCGACGCATACCGTTCCGGCGGCAGTGATTTAGAAGATGGAGGCATCTACTACTTCAGCGAGGAGGACGGTTCTGAAAACGGCCAGATGCAGACTGGAAAACAGACCTATGACAACGAAGGGGAAGACGAAACCTACTATTTTAAGAAAAATGGCCAGGCATATACCAACGCATTGGTAAGCGGGGCAATCTATGACAGCGAAGGAAAGCGGGTAGATGCAGAAGACGGCGCAACCTATATGCTGTACACCACAGAGGCAGATATTACAGACGATGACGGCACTACTGTATTGATTCCTGCGGGCACCCAGGTTATTGTAAACCGCAGCGGTTCTGTGAAAAAGAACGGTTCTGCAGAAGTAGACGGCGTAGATTACGATATTGACAACTATGTGGCAACAGAAGATATTGACGAGTAAGATAATATAATAAAATAGTTTTGCATTACACACGAAACAGCAGCATTCCCTTTGCACTCTCAGGATGCTGCTGTTTTAAAATATTTTTCATAGTTTTGTAATATATATGTAAGAAAATGAGGGAACTGTAAGGAATTGGACAGTAACGAAAGAAAATTGATAGAAAAGCGTCAGACAATAGACACACTTCGGACACAATCTCTCCATAGAATAAAGTTGTAAACATCAAGACAACCAAGTTAGAGAAAAGAAGGAGATTGTTTATGAAAAGAAAGATGAAAACTGCAGCAGTTCTGACTGCTGGCGCATTGATGAGTATAGGCGCATCCGGTATGGCGTTTGCAGGAACAGCCCATTGGGAACAGGAAGGCGAAGAGTGGGTTTATTTAGACAGCGACGGAGATCGGGTTACCGATACCTGGAAAAAGAGTGGAAATAACTGGTTCTATTTAGACAGCGAGGGCTACATGGCAAAAGACACCATTGTTACTTCCGGATCCAATGACGATAAATATTATGTAGACGCCAACGGGGCAAAGGTAACCAATACCTGGGTTTCTGTGGACAACGAAGGCGATAATGAGTGCTCCGATCAGGAAGACGTTTCTACACTATGGTATTTCTTCGGATCGGACGGTAAGGCAAAGAGAGGCGAAGACGGCAAGAAGGTCTTTACTAACATTGCCCATGGCGAAAACATGGATAAGAAGAGTACCTTTGCATTTGACGAGGACGGCCATATGTTAAGCGGCTGGCAGGATATTGAACTTTCCAGCGGAAATGAGGCAACCTACTATTTCGGCGATGAAAACGAAGGCTGGGCAGCAACCGGCTGGCAGTATCTGGAGATTCCAGAAGAGGACTATGAAAGCGACGGAAGTCCGGAGGACAGCGAAGGTTGGTACTATTTCGGAACCAACGGACGCGCTGTGAAGAACCAGAACAAATATATCAACGGATTCTACTATACCTTTGACGAAAACGGCATTATGGATGATACCTGGGTAGTGGGAACTCCAGGAGTTTCTGACGGCACAGTTCAGATTGCCACAGATGCGGCAGCATTCTATACAGAAGACGTGGGTTACCGCAGAAGCGGATGGATTTATACCTATGATCCAGATGATAAGGATCAGGAAGGCGACCAGTATTGGTACTACTTAAGCAATAAGGGCGAGGCATTCAATGATGAGGCAAAAGATGCAAAAGCCCAGAATGCAGAAGGCGTAACCGCAACCGACCTGTACACAGGAGATATTTATTACAACGTAGCAGCCAAAGTAATCAAGAACAAGACCTACCTGTTTGATGAAAACGGCAGGGTATTAGACGGCGTCCTTCAATTAGAAGGAGAAGCGTACCGTTCCGGCGGAAGCAAGCTGGCAGACGATGGCATTTACTATTTCAGCGAGGATGACGGTTCTGAAAATGGCCAGATGCAGATCGGCAAGACAGAGTACGATGACGACGGCGAAAAGGTAACTTACTACTTTAAGAAGAACGGCCAGGCTTATACCAACGCATTGGTAAGCGGAGCAATTTACGACAGCGAAGGCAAGCGGGTAGATGCAGAAGACGGCAGCTCTTATATGCTGTACACTGTAGAAGATGACATTAAGGATGAAAGCGGCAAGAAGGTTCTGATTGCAGACGGTACCCAGGTAGCGGTAAGCCGCAGCGGAGCTGTAAAGAAGAGCGGTACCGTAGAAATCGACGGCGTAAAATATACCATCAACAAAGATACTTATGAAGCAACTGAAAAAGTTGACAACAACTAATCAGAAAAACATAATCAAGGTAAATTCCAACCAGAATTAGGAGGGTGCGGCTTTTTAGGGCCGCGCTCTTCTTTTTTCGTAAACTTTTTGTATTTTCTCTTTACTTTTTTGAAAAGAGCCATTACAATGAAAAACAGATTTTATGAATGTTACTAATAAATCCGCATATTGGAAGGAGAAAATCTAATGAGTGATTGCATCAATGTGTCTGAGATTTTTGGAAAGAATGTATTTAATGATACCGTTATGCGGGAACATCTTCCCAAAAGCGTTTATAAAAAGCTGAAAAAAACCATAGAAGACGGGGCGGATCTGGATTCCAGCATTGCCGATGCGGTCGCTCACGCAATGAAAGAATGGGCGATTGAGCGCGGCGCGACCCATTACAGCCACTGGTTCCAGCCGCTGACTGGAATTACGGCAGAAAAGCAGGATTCTTTTCTGTCTGCGCCGGACTCCAATGGAAAAGCCATTATGGAATTTTCTGGAAAAGAGCTGATCAAAGGCGAACCAGATGCATCTTCCTTCCCTTCCGGAGGCCTTCGGGCAACCTTTGAGGCGAGAGGATATACCATGTGGGACTGCACTTCCCCAGCGTTTTTAAAGGAAGACGCTATCGGCGTAACACTGTGCATCCCGACTGCATTCTGCTCTTACAAAGGAGAGGCATTGGATAAAAAGACCCCCCTTCTGCGTTCCATGCAGGCGGTAGAAGAGCAGGCGCTGCGGATTCTTCGGTTATTCGGCAATACAACGGCCAAGCGGGTGGTACCTTCTGTAGGACCGGAACAGGAATATTTCCTGGTGGATCACGAGAAATATATGCAGAGAAAAGACCTGATCTATGCTGGACGTACCCTGTTTGGCGCAATGCCGCCAAAGGGCCAGGAAATGGATGATCATTATTTTGGTATTATCCGGGAACGGATAGGTTCTTTTATGAAAGAGTTAAATACTGAGCTGTGGAAGCTGGGAGTGTCGGCAAAGACCCAGCACAACGAGGCGGCTCCGGCCCAGCACGAATTGGCGCCTATTTATGCAGAAGCCAACGTGGCAGTGGATCACAACCAGATGACCATGGAGACGTTAAAGAAGGTGGCAGAGCGTCATGGAATGAACTGCCTGCTCCATGAAAAACCATTTAAAGGCGTAAACGGTTCTGGAAAGCACAATAACTGGTCCCTTATTTCCGATGATGGCATTAACCTGTTAAATCCAGGAGATACCCCTCACGAAAATGTCCAGTTTTTATTGGTTCTGGCCTGCATTTTAAAAGCAGTTGACGTTCATGCAGATTTACTGAGAGAGTCGGCTGCCAACCCTGGAAACGATCAGCGTCTGGGCGCCCAGGAAGCGCCGCCGGCGATTATTTCCGTATTCTTAGGAGAACAGTTGGAAGACGTTATCGACCAGCTTTGCAGTACAGGAGAAGCCACTCATTCCAAGACTGGCGGCACCTTAAAAACGGGTATTAAAACCCTGCCGGATTTGTATAAAGATGCAACCGACCGGAACCGTACCTCTCCGTTTGCATTTACTGGAAACAAATTTGAGTTCCGTATGCTGGGATCTTCCGATTCAGTAGCGTCTCCTAATATTGTGTTAAACACCATTGTGGCAGAAGCTTTTAAAGAGGCGGCAGACCGGCTGGAAAAGGCAGAAGACTTTGAGATGACAGTCCATGATTTAATCAAGGAACTGTTTACCGCTCACAGAAGGGTAATCTTTAACGGCAATGGTTATTCCCAGGCATGGGTAGAGGAAGCAGCCCGCAGGGGACTTCCGAATATCAGCTGCAGCGTAGATTCGATTGAAACGCTGGTTACTCCAAAGGCAGTCAAGCTGTTTGAAGAATTCCATGTATTTACAAAAGCTGAGTTGGAGTCACGTGTAGAAATTGAATATGAGGCCTATGCCAAGACCATGAACATTGAAGCCAGAACCATGATTGATATGGCAGGAAAGCAGATTGTTCCGGCTGTGATTAAATATACAACCCAGTTGGCCCAGTCTATCCAGGCCGTGACTGGCGCGTGCCCCCAGGCGGATGTCAGCGTCCAGACCGAACTGCTGGTAAAGACGTCCTCCCTGTTGGCAGAGATGAAAAAGGCTCTGTCCGAGCTTTCTGATATTACAGAAGAGTGCGCTGCAATGGAAGCAGGTGAGGCCCAGGCAAAAGCGTATTACCGTCAGGTAGTGCCGGCCATGGATCGGCTGCGTACTCCTGCAGATAAGCTGGAAATGATCATGGATAAGGATTTGTGGCCATTCCCAAGTTATGGGGATTTGATTTTTGAAGTATAAAAATAAAAAATAATCACTGTCCCGCAGGCGGCAACTCCGTTCCAATTATAGGTTACTGGAAAGTGACTACTTTACAAATTGCGGAATTAACGATAAACTGTGAGAGAAACACAGTAAACAGATAAAGGCAGGAAGTATGATTGAATTTTTGAAAGAAGTGATAGGATTATATGTGGAGAGAGGGCCATGGTTTTTAGAGCTTCTGGCCGCCCACATCCGCTTGTCCCTGATGGCGATTGCGATTGCAGGGACCCTGGGGCTTGTCATTGGGATTGTACTGTCCGAGTACCGCAAGGCAGCTCCTTTTGTCATTGGAATCTGTAATGTATTTTACACGATTCCTTCTATCTCCATGCTGGGCATCCTGATTCCCCTGCTGGGTATAGGAGATAAGAATGCAGTAACCGCCATTTCCATATATGCGCTGATGCCTATGGTGCGGAATACCTACACAGGTCTTACCACTGTAGACAAGGATATTCTGGAAGCGGCAAAGGCCATGGGAAGTACCAGAATGCAGACCCTTACCAGGGTAACGCTTCCGTTGGCATTTCCGGTGATTCTGACCGGACTTCGCAGCATGACGGTTATGGCGATTTCCATGTGCGGTCTGGCATCTTACATTGGAGCCAGCGGATTAGGAAAAGCCATTTACCGGGGAATCAGCATCTATAATCCGCAGATGACATTTGCAGGAAGTATTTTAATTGCGCTTCTGGCGCTGACAGCAGACATCCTGCTGGGATTTGCAGAAAAGCTATATAAAAAGAAAAGGAGAATGCAGTAATATGAGATTATTTAGAAAAGCAGCAGCAGCTCTGGTATCAGGAGCAATGGTCGTAAGCCTTGCAGCCTGCGCAGGAACGAATACAGAAACAACCGCAGCAGAAAGCGCTCAGGCAGAAGAAACAAAAGAAGCAACAAAGACAGAAGCAGCAAAGACAGAAAGTGCCCAGACAGAGGCGGCAAAAGACGGTGCCAAAAAGGATCCAATCGAAATTGCAACCAAGCCGATGACGGAGCAGTATATTCTGGCAGAAATGTTAAAGCTTTTGATTGAAGACAGTACGGATTATACCGTAAATATTACCCAGGGTATCGGCGGCGGTACTTCCAATATCCAGCCGGCAATGGAAGCAGGCGAGTTTGACTTATATCCAGAGTACACCTCCAGCGGTTATGTGATGGTGCTGGGACACGATGCAGCAGGCGTCAGCGATGATGAAATCTGGGAAACTCTAGTAAAAGAATACCATGAGAAATTCGGCATGACCTGGATTGGATTATACGGATTTAATAATACCTATACCACCGTTGTAACCAGCGATGTGGCAGAAAAATACAACTTGGTTACCACATCGGATCTGGCATCTGCGGCTGGTGAATTGACCTTTGGCGGAAATCCGGATTATCTGGAGCGGGCAGACGGATTTAAAGTCCTGTGCGATACCTATGGACTGGAATTTGGCAAGGTAATGGACATTGACATCGGATTAAAATACCAGGCAATGGCCAGCGGAGAAATCGATGTAACCAACGGATATACTACAGACGCTCAGTTAGGATCCGGCAATGTAGTAGCTCTGGAAGATGATAAACACCTGCAGGTAAATTACTTCTGCTCGACAGTTGTCAGAGAAGACGCCCTGGAGGAATATCCGGGACTGGAAGAAGCTCTGGAAAAGATGGATGGAATCCTGACAGATAAAGATATGGCGACATTAAATTACCAGTTGGAAGTAGAAGGCATGGATGAAAAGCAGATTGCTAAGGATTATCTGACAGAAAAAGGATTGATTGCCAATGAGTAAAGAACAAAATCAGGACGCGATTGTCCGGTTTGAGCACGTCTCTTTGTCTTATGGCCAGACTCCGGTACTAAATGACTTCTCTCTGGATGTAAAACGGGGAGAATGTCTGACCATCATTGGAAGTTCCGGCTGCGGAAAGACTACGCTTCTGAAAATGATAAATGGTCTTTTGCAGCCGGATGAAGGACAGGTTTTTGTGGATGGCCAGAATGTGAGAACCGCTGATCAGACTAAACTCCGCAGAGGCATTGGATATGCGATCCAGAATGTAGGATTGTTTCCTCATATGACAGTAAGACAGAATGTTGCCTATGTGCCGTCGCTGTCTAAAAAATGGAACAAAAAAGAGGAAGAAGAGCAGACCAGAATGCTTCTCCAAACCGTAGGTTTAGAAGCGTCCATGGCAGATCGCTATCCGCTGGAACTGTCAGGAGGACAGAAACAGAGGGTCGGAATTGCAAGGGCGCTGGCAGCAAAACCGTCGCTGATGCTGATGGACGAGCCCTTTGGGGCAGTAGACAGCATTACCAGGAAAGGACTTCAAAAAGAACTGAAACGCCTTCATAAAGAAATGACTCTGACCATTCTCTTTGTTACCCATGACATCCGGGAAGCGCTGCTCCTTGGAGACAGGGTGCTGATTATGGAAGCTGGAAAGCTGGTGCGTCTGGGAACGCCGGAAGAAGTGAAAAAAGATCCAGGCAGCGATTTTGTAGTACGGCTGCTGGATGAAAACTAAATAGACAAAAAAGAAACCGCTTTCGTGTAGCTTCCAATAGGACAGTATGAGAACATTACTGACATAGGGTAGCTGCCGTATAGGAGTGCGACAAGAAAAATTGGCGATACTTGGTTTTCACAACCAGGTATCGCCTTTTTCTATCTTTAGTAACTTTTCATATTATGATTGGAGGAACAAATAATGCAGGAACTTACTTATATTCGTTGTGGTGATTGCTATATTCCCGATATTCGCTTACCAGAGGAAAACAGACCTATTGGTCGGTGGGGACATATGGATAGAGATTATATCAAAGAGCATAATCCAATCCGCTTCAATGATTTGTGCCTTAGCGGTGAATTGTGGACGCATCTGGCAGATTTGAATGAACAGGCACAGAGCCGCCTTGAACTTACCATCGAGCAAATAAAAGCAGCTGAGGGCGTGACAGAGAATATGAAGTCAACTGACCAGATGGCATGGGTTGGGGCTATGAACAGCATCCGCAACCGTGCTGAGGAAATTGTAAAAAGTGAACTGATTTATAACTGATATTGCAGAGGGCTTGTGTTCAAGGTGGCACAAGCCCTTCTTTAATTCCTGCATAAACAGGAAATACGATTTTACAAGTCTATTGAAAAAATCACGATTTCGTGATACAATGATTTTCAATGTAAGGAGGGAATCGTTATGGCTGTATCCTACAAAAAATTATTTCACCTGCTAATCGACAAAGGTATGACGAATGCTGAGCTGATGGAGAGAGCGGGTTTTAGTGCCAATATTATTACCCGTATCAAACGTGACAATTATATTTCGCTTGATAGCATTGAGAAGATTTGCAAAACTCTCAACTGCGGCGTTGACGATATTCTGGAATTTATACCTGATGAAAAGGAGAACGTAAGCAATGATTGACACAAAGAAAGAACAAGAGCGTGACGAACTGCACCGTGCGATCTGGGCAATCGCTGATAAGCTTCGTGGAGCCGTGGATGGTTGGGACTTCAAAAACTATGTCCTTGGTACCATGTTTTATCGCTATATTTCTGAAAATCTAACAAATTATATCAACGCCGGAGAACAGGAAGCTGGAAATCCGGATTTTGACTATGCAAAAATGTCCGATGTTGATGCAGAGGAAGCTCGTGAGGGATTGGTTGAAGAAAAGGGCTTTTTCATTCCTCCATCTGAACTGTTTTGTAATGTTAACAGTAAAGCAGACAATGATGAAAATCTGAATGAAACATTGGAAAGCGTGTTCAACAATATTGAAGCATCCGCAAAAGGTTCTTCTTCTGAAAGTAGTTTCGCCGGACTGTTTGATGATTTCGATGTGAACAGCAATAAGCTCGGTTCTACAGTTGCAAAGAGAAATGAACGCCTTGCAAAGCTGCTTCATGGTGTGGCTGATATGAACCTTGGTGATGTGAAGGATCATGATATTGATGCCTTTGGAGATGCCTACGAATATCTGATGACCATGTACGCATCTGGAGCAGGAAAATCCGGCGGTGAGTTCTTCACTCCTGCTGATGTTTCCGAATTGCTTACCAGACTCGGTACAGTGGGCAAAACTGAAATCAATAAAGTCTATGACCCTGCGTGCGGATCGGGTTCCCTGCTTCTTAAAGCAGAAAAAGTTCTTGGCAAGGATGCTGTTAGAAATGGCTTTTATGGACAGGAAATCAATATCACTACTTACAACCTCTGCCGTATCAATATGTTCCTGCATGATGTTGGTTTTGATAAATTCGACATTGCTTGCGAAGATACCCTGACTGCACCGCAGCATTGGGACGATGAACCGTTCGAGTTGATTGTTTCCAATCCTCCTTATTCTATCAAGTGGGCTGGCGATGATAACCCTCTGCTGATTAACGACCCTCGTTTCTCTCCGGCTGGCGTTCTCGCACCGAAGTCTAAAGCTGACCTTGCCTTTATCATGCACTCCCTTTCTTGGCTTGCAACGGGCGGTACGGCGGCGATTGTTTGCTTCCCTGGTATTATGTATCGTGGTGGAGCAGAGCAGAAAATCAGAAAGTATCTGATTGATAATAACTTCATTGACTGTATTATCCAGTTGCCAAGCAATCTGTTCTTCGGAACTTCCATTGCGACTTGCATTATGGTTCTGAAGAAAGGTAAAACAGACAATAAGACCCTGTTTGTTGATGCTTCCAGTGAGTGTGTTAAGGTCACAAATAACAATAAGCTGACACAGGAAAATATAGAGAGAATTGTAGACATCTTTGTAAATAGAAGCGAGGAGCCACATTTCTCCCATCTGGCAAGCTATGAGGAGATTGAAGAAAACAGCTACAACCTTTCTGTGTCTACCTATGTGGAAGCGGAGGACACCAGAGAGAAAATCGACATTGTAAAGCTCAATGCCGAGATCGAGCAAATCGTTGCCCGTGAGCAGGTTCTTCGTGATGAAATTGCGAAGATTATCGCAGAAATTGAGGTGGGCGTATGAGTGGTGAATTTCAGTTTTTAATTTATCAGTCTGCTGATGAAGATGTTTCGGTAAATGCGGTAATCCGTGATGAAACGATTTGGCTGACGCAAAAATCCATGGCGGAATTATTTGATGTAGATGTGCCTGCGATTTCCAAGCACCTGACGAATATATATGCTGACGGAGAGTTGATGAAAGATTCAACTATTTCCAAAATGGAAATAGTTCAACAAGAAGGTGCTCGCCATGTAAAAAGAGAGCAGAATTTTTATAATCTGGATGCTATTATTTCTGTTGGTTATCGAGTCAATTCTCGTCGGGCAACACAGTTCCGAATCTGGGCAACCAGTATCTTAAAAGAATATATGATAAAAGGCTTTGCCATGGACGATGAACGCTTAAAGCAAGGGAAAACAGCGTTTGGTAAGGACTACTTCCGTGAATTGCTGGAAAGAGTTCGTTCTATCCGTGCCAGCGAGCGTCGCATTTGGCAGCAAATCACAGATATTTTTGCTGAATGCAGTATCGACTATGACAAGAATGCACAGATTACCCATGACTTTTACGCAATGGTACAGAATAAATTTCACTATGCCATCGTAGGACAGACTGCGGCAGAAATTGTGTATAGCAAAGCGGACAGAACCAAAGAAAATATGGGACTGACCACTTGGAAAAATGCACCGGACGGTCGTATCTTGAAATCCGATGTAGTGGTTGCAAAAAACTATCTGGAGGAAAAGCAGATTCGCCAGCTGGAACGAGCCGTAACCGGATATTTTGACTATATCGAAGACCTGATAGAAAGAGAAAACACCTTTACCATGGAGGAATTTGCCGCCAGCGTAAATGAATTTCTGGCATTCCGAAGATATGATATTCTGCGCGACAAGGGGAAAATCTCCGGCAAAATGGCGAAGGAAAAGGCTGCTGCTGAATATGCAGAATTTAATAAGACACAAAAAATTACTTCTGACTTTGATAAAGCGGTCAAACAGATGTTGAAGGCAGGTGATCAGGAATGAGCAAGCTGGATGAACTGATTCAGCAATATTGCCCGAATGGGGTGGAGTATAAAACGCTTGGTGAAATAGCAACCGATGTTTTCCGTGGTTCTGGGATAAAGCGTGATCAAGTTACCAAAGATGGAATCCCTTGTGTTCGTTATGGAGAAATCTACACAACTTACGGAATTTGGTTTGATTCATGTGTATCTCATACACAGCTTGAGTATGTGCAATCTCCCAAATATTTCAGTCACGGAGATATTTTATTCGCCATCACTGGAGAAAGCGTCGAAGATATTGCAAAATCATGTGCCTATGTAGGTGATGATGATTGTTTGGCAGGTGGGGATATTGTTGTTCTAAAACACAATGAAAATCCAAAGTTTTTGAGTTATGCCCTTGCAACAGAAGAAGCAAGACGGCAAAAAAGTGCGGGGAAGGTCAAAAGCAAAGTTGTTCATTCGAGTGTACCTGCAATAAAAGCAATCCGAATTCCAGTCCCGCCTCTGCCGGTACAGAGTGAAATTGTCCGTATTCTGGACAATTTCACGGAGCTTACAGCGGAGCTTACAGCGGAGCTTACAGCAAGAAAAAAACAGTATGAGTTTTATCGGGATAAATTGTTAAGCCCCGCTGATGAAATCCCGGTGGTTCAACTCTCCGATATTGCTGACATCGGTACAGGAAGCAGCAATACAAACGAGGGCCTTAACGAAGGGAAATATCCTTTCTATGTGCGCTCACAAGAACCACTAAGAAAGAATGAGTATGAGTTTGATGAAACTGCTATCATTACTGCTGGTGATGGAGTTGGCGTGGGCAAAGTGTTCCATTATGTTGAGGGTAAGTATGCATTGCACCAGAGGGCATACCGTATCCATATTAACACGCCGAAAGTCTATCCGAAATACTTCTTCTACTATATGAAATCGGCTTTTTTACCGTACATCGAAAAGACCATGTTCCAGGGTTCTGTTCCATCCATCCGTAGACCAATGCTGAATGCCTTCCCTGTTCCTGTTCCTGCTCTTGATGTTCAGAAACGCATTGTCCATGTGTTGGACAACTTTGAGGCTATCTGCTCTGACCTTAACATTGGTCTTCCTGCGGAGATTGAAGCAAGACAAAAGCAGTACGAGTTCTACCGTGATGCTCTCTTGACTTACGCAGCAACCGGCAAGACAATCTTGACAGACAGACAGACAGACAGACAGACAGACAGACAGACAGACAGA